>JAAFHL010000009.1:22500-31889 GCA_013298365.1 Bacteroidota bacterium
TGGGTGAGTACGAAAGACCTTTTCCATCACATCACCTGAATTTTCATTGGCAGACCATCTACGAAAAACCTCTAAGCCATTGCTTGGGCTATAACCCGCCGCAGACATAATGTTTGCTCCCTCCCAGTCGGACTCATATTCATCATACTGCCCAAACGGAAGACTGACAATATTTGTTACCTGCGAAGCAACGCCCGCATACTCGCCCGCAGCCTGCATACCCATTTGTGCTTGTACATGCCTGATACAGTGTTTTTTGTCCACATGCGAAATCTCATGCCCCAATACTAATGCCAATTCATCATCGCTTTTGAGGTCGGTCAAAATGCCTGTTGTAACATAAACATGTCCCCCTGCATGAGAAAACGCATTAATTGCATCATCATTTATCAAGTAAATTTTATAGGAAATCGCTTTTCTTTCTCTAAAAGGCAGCAATTTTGAAAATACTTTTTGAATACGGGAATAACGCCTGTCGCTGCTCCCCAAAAACGTATATTCCGTAGCGATTTCATCGTGCATTTGATTGCCATATTTCATTTCATCTGCTTCTGAAATCGGAAACATATCTTCAAGCGTTCTTTGCAGTACTTTTCCTACCATAAAAACGTAGTCCAAATAGCTGATTTCGCAATCGCTACTTGTCGCAACTTCTGTTGAGGAAGCCGATTTATTCGCAGATTTTGGGTCTATACCTGCGTGTGGTGCTTGTGCAAAAAGGCTACCTGTTAAGCACAATGCCAGAGAAAAAGATAAAATATGTGTTTTCATTGTATTAAGTTCATTAGGTTATTTTATATAGTTGAGTAAGCCAATTTATAAAATTATCACATAAGCCGCTATTTTCTGGTGCAAAATATTTCTTAGTTATTGCCAAACCCATAGGAGTGCCAGGGTCTTCTTGCCACGCCAACCAAGTGTGAATAAAGGCTTTTGCATGGTGTAGGCTTTTGTATTTTACCAAACCATCTTTTTCGATTCTGCGTAAAGTTTCTTCAACGAAGTCTACAAGCGTATCATCTTTAGGAATTAGGAATTTTATGAAATCTTCTATCATTCCTACTGCATTATTATTAGGCATTATCCAAATCCCTATTTTTTTTTGATTATCTTGTTCTAAAATCAGTCCATTTTCATCAAACTCATTAGGTATATTATAGCCTATATTTGTGAGATGCCCTTTTAAGGATTCCCATCTTTGCGCAATATTTGTGTCTGCATCAACAATAATTCCTAATGTTCTAATATTAGAACCTTTTAATCTTACAGGTATTTGCTCCATCAACTTATCTATGTCTTTGCAATCTTCTACATCAAAATTTTGTGCGATATTGAATTTTGTGCATAATGCCCATACAATATGTTGGTCGTCATTTCCCTCAACCAAGAGTATTTGGTCAAACTTGTTTTTTGCCATAATGTTATCGTGTTTCTATTTCGTTTTTAGTTGCAATAGCTAACTCTGATTTGTTGTATTCTACTACTGCGATTTCATTATTTATTTTTTCTAATCTAAGAAGTTTACCTAAATTATTGTATTCTACAGAATTAATTATTTCAGAAAAAGCAGCAATACAATCTTCACTATGCGTTGTGGCAAAAACTTGAATATTTAGGGTAGAAGCCAATTTGAAAATGATTTCCCATAGTTTTTTTTGAACAGAATAATGTAAGCCATTTTCAAACTCATCTATCAATAAATAGCCACTATCAGCATTTACCAAGCCTAAGGCAATAGACAATACTCGATTAATTCCGTCTCCCATTCCTTTTAAGGCAATTCTTTCCGAAATGTTTTTGACCTTTGCGGTTACACGTCTCCCAGACCTATTATTCTCATCTTTTATAAAAGCAATTTTTTCTACATCAGGCTCCACTATTTTGAGAATATCTATCACATAATCTTCTTTTTCAGAAAGCGTAATCTTATCCCAAAGAATGCCATTTATTTCATTTTCTTGGAATGAGGGCTTTATAAATTGGAATTTTTTTTGTTGTGTTAAGCTATAATTAAAGGAGAAGGATCGGGTTAGGCTTCTCGTTTCGTCTATAGGAATAATTGTATTGTAGATAGGTGATTGCACTTCTAAACCCGTAAACCCCTCCGAAAAATCATTTGTATTGTCTATTTTTCGCCTTTTTTTCCCTACAATAAATTTCTCATTCGTTTTAGGATTGATTTCTTCAAATGCTTCCTCTATATAATGTACAAATTGCATAGAAATGAAATTTGTGTTTTCTATATCTCCAATAAATATTTTATTTGCACCCTCAAAATCAATTTCTCTATTGTAAAACAAAGAACTAAGTGTTTTGAGGTTATTATATTCTTTTCCATCTCCATACGCTGACAAAAAAGACTCGTCTCTCTCTTTTAATATTTTATAAATCCAACCAAAATCAAAATGAGAAGCTAACACACCTATTGCTTCAAGCAGAGATGTTTTACTGGTGTTGTTTTTACCTGTAATGAGATTCACTTGCGATAATGAAGGAATTTCTATATTCTTGATATTTTTGAATTTCTTTATGCTTATTGATTTCAACATAATATTGTGAAATAATATTGGTATTTTGTATTAAAATTACAAAACTATGAAAATTTATCGAAAAATTAGGTTTTTTGTTTTTTCTTTTTTGCCGCAGGAAATAAAATATTATTTAAAATCAAGCGATAGCCAGGAGAAGTTGGGTGCAATTTTAAGTCTGTTGGCTCTTCGCCTACCATATGTCGGTAATCTTCGGGGTCATGCCCGCCATAATACGTCCACATGCCTTTTTCGTAGTTGCCATGAATATAACGAGCCTCACTATACGCATTCAGTTCGCCCATGACCAATACCTCCGATTTGATAAAAGACTTACGGAAAGAGGTTGTTTGTCCCATAAAACCTTTGATGGTTCGGGTATGGTTTTGGCAGAGCATAGACGGAACAGGGTCCCATTTTGCCGAAAATTCAAATAAAGAAAAGAAATCCATGCTTTCGGGTACATTGCGAATGTCTGACATATCAATGTCGGAAAACTCATATTGTGTGGGATTCATTACCAAATTGAAGTCTTTGAAAGCCAAGGTTTGATTGTAGTCCAGTTTGCTACTTGCATTTGCGTCTGCGCCATCGCCATCAAACATTTGCGCACAAATATCTACGCCTTCTGCGGCAAGTCCAATGTCATATGTATCTGTGGCAGAACACATAGCAAACAAAAATCCGCCATTTCCCATAAATTCCTTTATGGTTTTTGACACAGCCAATTTCATTTGACTCACTTTTGTATAGCCCCAACGTTTTGCCGTTGCTTCTTGCGCCATCACGTCATCTCTGTACCATTGTGCATTTTGATAGGAAGCCCAAAACTTACCATATTGTCCCGTAAAATCCTCGTGATGCAAATGCAACCAGTCGTAATCTTTCAATTTTCCTTCCAAAACCTCGTCATCATATACGACCTCATACGGAATTTCGGCATAAGTCAAAGCCAACGTTACCGCATCGTCCCAAGGCTGCTTGTTTTTAGGGGAATAAACGGCTACTTTCGGCGGCTTTTCCAACTTTACAGCGTCCATGTTCACATTTTCAGAGGTTACATACGCCAAAATCTCAGAAGATTTGCTGTCTGAAATTTTTTCATACCTCACACCCCGAACTTGCATTTCTTGCTCAAAAGTAGGGTTATATTTAAACATAAAACTGCCACCTCGATAGTTGAGCAGCCAATCTACATCTACCCCATGTTCAATGACCCAGTAGGCGATTCCGTAGGCTTTTAGGTGTTCAGACTGCGTGTATTCCATCGGAATAAGCAGGTATTCGGCATGTATTTTGCCAAAAAAAGAAAGCAAGAATGAGAGTAAGAAGATATTTTTTTTCATGATATTTGCAAAATAATTCGCTGTCTTATACTTAGGAACGAGTAAAAAATAACTTGTTAAGGTTGTCCATTCTGTAAGAATCCAGAAAACTGATACTGAATCACTTAGCTTTTCTGGATTCTTGCAGAATGGCTATTTTATTTTTCACCCGTTCCTTAGTTCATCAATTACCGTAAATTGATTCTCAAAGGTATATAATTTCGATATAAAAAGTGTGTATAAATAATCACCTGGAAAAATAGGCTCAAATTCCTTCCCTTTTTCCTGCAAAAAGTGCATAGATTTTAAGGGGAAATTTTCATTTGCTAATAATTTCATGCTACTTGAAATAATAAACCATCTTTTAAACATTCATACGCATACGCATACACAGCTTTCATATCTTCTTTTGTTAAACGAGGATAATTTTCTAAAATCTCATCTTCGCTCCAGCCTGTTGCCAAACGTTCAAGCAAAAAAGCAACTGATAAACGAGTTCCTTTTATAGCAGGTTTTCCCATTAAAATATGAATATCTGATTGAATATGATTTTGCCAATTCATAATGATACCTAATTTATGTGTATTATTACGCAAAAATAGCATTTTGTGTTGTATAAAATGCTTATTCTTTTGCAAAAGTGTGTCCATTTGTAGAAGATTGTGTTTTTTGCGATGAATGTAGGAAAAACTAAGCGCAAAAAAATGGTTTACTTTTGAGGGTAAACCATTTATCGTTATTTTTCAAAAGAAGATTGCATTTTTGGGGCAAATGTTTTGGCAGCGGCTTCCAAATCTTCTATGTTAATTTTTCCTTGCAGAATGTCAAAAGTTTCTCGTAAATAATCCACTTTTGAGATAAAACCAATGGCTTCACTTCTTTCTTTACGTGTCGAAAGTTTATTATGATACAATAAATGGTTTACGACTTTTTTTTGCTGCGCTAATAAGTCCAAAATCAGCTCTATTTCAACAATATCTATTTCATTATCAAGCTCATCATCACTCAAAAAGAAATGATAAACGGTATCAGACATATTAGAAAATTGCGTTTTCTCAATATGCGTTTCTTTTAATATGCTTGTATAAGTATTCATTTTCTCATGCAAAAATATCTCTTTTTTTGCCCAAAAACAACATTTATTGTTTTTTTATGGAAATTTGTTACGAATATTATTACGCAAAATAGCATTTTGTGTTGTATAAAAGTATTATTCTTTCATAAAATGGTGTCCTTTTTCCGAATATTGTGTTTTTATCCAATAAAGTCCTATCTTTGTATATGCAATACACACCATCATGGAACAATCTATTTTCCCAATCCTGACAAGCATAGATGCCCGAAATATAGATGCCTTTGGCAATGTACAAAATGAAAATCGTATGCTAAAGTTGGAAGTATCTGATGCAACAAACAGTGGTGTAGCGGCTATTATGGGCTTTTTGTTTACGCTGTGTATAATGGCGGGGCTTAGTGTTTCCTATCTTTTTTTTGTTGTGAGTATTATTTTTTTGTTACTTTTTTTAGGTTTCTTACCCAAAATAAACAAAACAAATAAGACGTTCACTACAAGTAGTCAAGTTTATACGCATTTTGGGCAGGAAATTGCGCTTAAAGAAGCAGGAATATTTGTCTATTCTGAATATCCGCACGAAGAAAATAGTTTTTTTCATAGAGATATAAGCGAGATAAAATTATATTTTGTGGGCATTACCGCAAAACATGTCCCGATTGCATCTTCTATTCGGATTATTACAAAAGGAAAAAGGTATCATTATTATTTTGGGATAGATTCTGAAGGAAGTCGAGCGAGTCTCATTCATGCCTTAAAGCATTTATACAAAAAGGAAATTAAACTTACAGAATATCAAGATGGGCAGAAAATGTATTTACTTGGACTTGAATCGGAACGTGAGATAGGGAAAGATATGGAGGCTTTGATAAATGAAATAGGCGTAAAAGAAGACAGAAATGATGCTACTTTGTTGTAGTTGCTCACTTAAATTTCACCACTAAAACGGTACAATCGTCTTCGCCAATTTCTCTGCCCGAAAATTGTTGAACGGCTTGCAAAATCAAGGAAGAAAGTGCTTGTGCTTTTTCTTTTTTATTGTTATTTACCACCGCTATCAATCTTTCATAGCCAAATTCTTCTCTTTGTGCATTTTTCCCTTCTGTGATACCATCGGTAAAAAGCACCAAAAAGTCGCCCGCAGAGAAATTATACGGACGGTCTTTTGGGACAATTTTGGCATAACTTCCTTCTCTCAAAATCCCCAGTCCTGGCACACCTTCTCGTAACATTTCAATGCTATCACTGGCTGCATGGTAAAACAAAGTAGGGCAATGACCTGCACGAAGCAGTACAAATTGCTGATTTTCAATATTTATCTCTAAATAGGTAAGCGTCATAAACAAGCCTTTTTGCAAACAACGAGACAAGGCACTATTGGCGTTTATCATAAATGTCTGTGCCGATATGTCCATTTGTGCTAAAGCGTGAAACAAGCCTTTTACTTCCGCCATATAAAATGCAGCAGTTGTTCCATGCCCCGAAACATCGCCCAAAGCAATACGCAAAACCTGTTTATTTGGCGTAAAAACATCATAAAAATCCCCCCCAATCTCCTCCGCATTCACATTTGCCACCGCCATTTCTACCGCATCAGAAGTAGGCAAACTTTTTGGGAAAAGCTGCTTTTGCATTTCTTTTGCGATTTTGAGTTGCTCGTGATAACGCTCAAATTCAATGGATTTTTGAATAATAGCCGCATGTTCTAAGGCTGCTCCTGTTTGCTCCGCCAAACTCGCAACTGACTCAATCACAGAGTGTTCAAAGGCATCAGCATATTCTTTGAGCAACGTGAGCGAGCCATAATTGTGCTTTGCAGAATAAATAGGCACACAAAGTAAAGATTTATATTTAAGCCCCGAACGTCCCAACGTTTTGCTCTGACTGAGGTTTTTAACCAAATAATGCTGTTTGTCTTCCAAAACAAGATGTGTAAGTTCTTTCAGCGGCATGAATCGCTCAATTTCTTGAATCTGAATACCTTGCACCCATTTTACCAATAATTTTTCTTCGCTTTCGGGTTCAGCCAGCGTAATCCAGCCTGCATCGGCATCTGCTGTAAGAATTGCCCCTCCCAACAAAGTATTCATAATTTCGGGGGCTTCCAAATTCGTCAAAATAGCCTGGTTGATTTTGTTAAAAGAGGTAATCACATTGCTTTGTGCTTCAAAAACAGAAGAGGCTGGCAGGTTTGAAAACAAAACCAAGACCGAAAAACCTGAATAAATGATGGAAAAAATGGCAATAATATAGTACAAATCGTAATTTTCTTCTTTACGATAAAAATCAAACAGTTGCGTAAGTTCTGTAATCACCCAAGAATATGCAGTGATAATCAGAATTAATACCACAAAAATCCCTAGCGTTTTGAGTTTTTGATTGATATTGAGGTGAGAAGTCCAGCCAATATCGGCAGAAAGATAGATACAAAGTATCGAAAAAAGCAAAAAATACAAGGACATCACCTGTCCAGAAGGATGAATATCAAAGGGATTGACGGTAAAAACCAACATAATAATTGCAAAAGCCTGAAAAATATTCCAGCTAATTACTTTTCTGCGATTTTTTTGGTATAAAATAAAACGGCGAAAGGTAAACATTGCCCACAAAAAGAAAACCAAGGCAACATAGAGCGAAATCCAATAAAAAACAGGATTTATATATAACGAAAAATGGCTATTTTGCTGAATATATTTTCCGCCAATGATGAGCAATAAAATGATGGTCAAACCCATTATGCCAAAGCTAAACAGCCGCCATAAGATATTGACTACATCAAATTTCCCATTTTTTTCGAATTGATAAAATAAAAACCAAGCATTACAAACATAAAAACCTACCGACAACAAGTTATAAATAACGCCTAAGGGAGTAACTTCTAAATGATGAAATACGCCCGCAGTAACATTGTTTGCTGTATGAAAGACCACTAACAAGAGCCAACAGAGGACAGCAACAGGTAGAGATAATATGTTAAAAATACGTTGTAACAATTTTTTGTAGCATTAAGAGCGCAAATATAAGGATATTCTAAAGGAATATTGAGAAAATTTGGGAGAGATGAGAATAATTTCAGGTGTTCTGACATAAACCCCATAGAACTTATTACAAAAGCCATTTTCCTCCCTAAAAACGGGGTTGCAACCCCGTTTTTAGGGAGGAAAATGGCTTCTTAACCTAATAAAAAAGAGGCTGTCCAAAATGGGCAGCCTCCTTGTATGTAAAAACGAAAAACAGCATCAACCGCCTTTTGTCATTTGACTTCTCAAACTTCTTGGAATCTCCACACTCGCCACGGAAGCCGTTTTGGGAGAAGTTACATCAACGCCCTCAAAGGGAACGTCTTTCACCAAAATATTGCCACCCAAATCCATTGCAGAAACATTGATATCCACGCTTGAAGGAAGGTCTTGAACAAAACCTCTTACCTTAATTTTGCGCAATTTTTGCATCAATTTCCCCCCTTTTGTTACGCCAACTGCAACACCCGTAAGGTTGATAGGAAGCGCAACTTCCACTTTTTGGTCAGCTACGACTCTTTGAAACTCTACATGTGACATTCTGTCTGTAACAGGGTGAAAATCAGCTTTCTTTACAATCGCTTGAAAAGGCGTTTGCCCATCTACATGAATGTTTACTAAATAAGTTTCGGAGCTGTACAAAACCTTGTGTAAGGCAAGGTATTCAACCTTAATGTGCGTTGCTTCGCTGTTAAAATACACAACGCAGGGGATCATATTGCTATTGCGTAACGCTTTGCTACCTGTTTTCCCCAGCTCTCCTCTGTGAGCCGCCTGTAAATCAATTGTTTTCATTCGTTGTGAAAAATAAAAATATAAAAAAGAAGTATTAAATCGTTTTTTAACTAATTAATACAAAATTAATTTTTGAATAGTGAGCTAATAGATTCGAAATGATGAATTTTGTGAATCGTTTTAGCAAAAAGTGGTGCTACGCTCAATACTTTAATTTTGGAAGATTCTTGTTTTAAGGGAATCGTATCCGTTACGACAAGTTCCTCTAATTTTGAGTTGTTGATAGTATTGTATGCCTTGCCCGAAAGGACAGGGTGTGTGCAAACTGCTCTCACCGAAATAGCCCCTTGTTCTAACAAAATCTCGGCTGCTTTTGTCAAAGTTCCTGCAGTGTCAATCAAGTCATCTACGAGAACTACATTTTTACCCTCCACATTTCCAATTACTCGCATAGAAGTTATTTCATTTGCTTTTTCTCTATGCTTGTCAATAATTGCTAAATCAGCATTTAAGGTTCTTGCATATTTTCTCGCACGACCAGAGCCGCCAATATCAGGAGATGCAATACAAAGATTTTCCAACTTAAGGTTTTCTAAATACTTAGTAAATACTACAGCCGCATCAAGATGATCTAAGGGAATGTCAAAAAAACCTTGAATTTGACCTGCATGTAAGTCCATCGTTACAATGCGGTTTGCACCTGCCGCAG
>JAAFHL010000090.1 GCA_013298365.1 Bacteroidota bacterium
GCCTATTTTCCAATAAATCAATATTTGCCCGAAAATATCCAAGAATTTTGTTTCTTCTCTTTCAAAAAATACATCTGTAAAAGTATCTTCCATCAAAGTATATTCCTTTTTTTGGCTATTTTCTTGAAATAATATTTCCACATCTATTTTTGTCAGTTTTTCGTGCTTATTTTCTATCAAAGACAAACCTATCTGATGATTTACTTTCAAAAAATCATTTGTAATTACTTTCATTCCTTGTTGTTTCAACCAAAAAGCCACAGATTGAGAACCCGCAAAAGCATCTAAACCTGTTTTTATTTTTTTCGGAATAAAAGAATTAATCCAATTTAACAAAACATATTTTGCCCCAAGATATTGAGGTTCAGGAAATTTGTATTGTAAATAATTATAATCTTCAAAAAGTGTCATTTAATAAGCTAAGTTGTTGATATACAGATGCTTTTACTTCTATTTTTGGTATTACATTTTTTTCATAATTTATAATTAATGCCTCAATTATGGGATTACGATTTTCTTCTTTTGCACCAAGATGATAAAAATGTTCGGTTGTGGCAAATTGATAGTTTTTCCAAAGCGTTTGCAAATATTCGTTTTTGCGATATTCGTTGCTATGCCAAGTAGAAACCATAAAAGCAGCCTTTGTATTACGCAAATATGCCTCCAAATTTAGCTCATTTTCTTCGTCCCAGCTATCATAATAATCTACATGCCGACCAATATATGGCGGGTCGCCATAAATAAAATCATTTTCTATTGCATTTTGGATAGTTTCCTTAAAATCTTGACAAATAAAGACCCAATCATTATTTTCTATCAGAAAAGCAACTTGCTTAATTTGATTCGTAATTTTGGTAATATATGCTTGTGCAAATCGTTCAGGTTTGTGTCCATATGGCACATTAAATGCCAATTTGCGATTAAAACGTATCATACCATTAAAACATGACCGATTTAAAAACAAAAAATCTAAGGAGTTATGCGTTTTATTAAATTGTTCCCGCATTTGATTATAATATTCTTGCCCTTTTTCCGCCAATATCTTGCCTTGTTCTTGTAAAAACTGTTTCGCAATCAAAGGGGTAATTTCTTTATTTTTGATAGCATTGTAAAAATGAATAATATGCGGGTTGCTATCCGCAAAAATCGCTTTTTCTGGCTGTGCATTAAACCCAACTACCCCTGACCCCATAAAAGGCTCTACCCAAACATTGTATGGCGTTTTTGGTAGGTTTTCAAGAATAAAAGGCAGTAATTGTGTCTTTTTGCCTTGAATTTTGATAGGAGGAACGTAAATTCTTTCTTTAACCTTGACTTCGTCCATGTATATTTTATTTGAAGAATAGGTTGTAAGTAAAATCCTACACATCCATCGGATATAACTTATCTGGATTGATATTATTTTTCGCCGCAAAAGCAGCCAATTTTTCCGCAGAAAACTTGCCCATTTTGCACAATCTCCCCAACGCTGCGTGCGCAATATGAATCGCATCTACTTCAAAATAATCCCGCAAAGCCGCCCTTGATTCGCTCAAACCGTAGCCATCTGTTCCCAAAACCTCAAAATTTGCTGGCATCCAACGAGAGATACTCAAAGGAATCGTTTTCATGTAGTCAGAAGCGGCTACAAAAACGCCTTCTTCTTTTTCTGTCAAAGTTTGAACATAGCATTTTTTTTCTGCCAAAGTCGGATTTAAACGATTTTGTCTATCTGTGGCAATGGCATCACGTTGCAATTCTCCGTAGCTTGTTACGCCCCAAATATCGGTAGAAACGCCTTCATTTTCAAGCAATTCTGCGGCTTTCAATACTTGTTGCATGATAGAGCCTGAACCCATCAAATGCGCTTTCAAGCCTTTTTTTGCTTTGTTTTTGGAGGCAGAAAAACGATACATTCCTTTCAAAATGCCTTCTTCTACGCCTTCGGGCATGGCTGGCATGGCATGGTTTTCATTATAAGCGGTAATATAATAAATGAGGTGTTCATTTTGAATATACATTCTGCGAATCCCCTCGTATATAATGGTCGCCAATTCAAAGGCAAACGCAGGGTCATAGCTGACAATGCTCGAAACGGTGTGCGAAATGAGCAAACTATGTCCATCTTCATGCTGCAAGCCTTCACCATTCAAAGTTGTTCTGCCTGCTGTACCGCCAATCAAGAAACCTTTTGTAAGCATGTCACCTGCTGCCCAAATTTGGTCGCCAACCCTTTGAAAACCAAACATGGAGTAGTAGATATAAAAAGGAATCATCGGAACGCCATGCACTGCGTAGGCTGTTCCAGCCGAAGTGAAGGAAGACAAACCACCCGCCTCGTTAATGCCTTCTTGCAACACCTGTCCTTTGATACTTTCTTTATATTTGATGACATTGATGCCTATTTCCTGTGCTTCATATTGCTGCCCCAATGCATTATATACTTTTATCGTGTTAAAAAGCGTCTCCATACCAAAGGTTTGTGCTTCGTCAGGCACAATCGGCACTATATATTTACCAATTTCTTTGTCCTTTGTAAGAGTCGTCATAATCCGCACAAAAGCCATCGTAGAAGAAACAGCTCTTTCTTCTCCTTCAAAATAAGATTTAAGAATATGCTTTTCAGGCATATTGAAACGAGGATAATTTTCTTCTCTTTCCGGAATATAGCCCCCCAAAGCCGCCCTTTTTGCTTGCATATAGGTAATTTCGGGGCTGTCGGCAGCAGGGAAATAAAATTTTGCAGCCTTTGCTTCTTCTTCTGAAATCGGAATTCCGTAGCCTTTTGCGGTATATAATCTTTGTTCCTCGTTTAGTTTTTTGGTTTGATGGGCTTTATTTTTGCCTTCTGCCACTTTTCCCATGCCATACCCTTTGGTCGTTTTCATCAAAATCACAGAAGGTTTTCCGCAATTTACTGCCTTATGATAAGCTGCATAAATTTTCTTCACATCTTGCCCGCCTCTGTTTCTGATGAGGGAAAAAAGTTTTTCATCAGACATATTTTGCAAAATTGGAGCTATTTCTGCTGCCAAAGAAGTTTCCAAAATACGCTTGCGGACGGTTGCGCCATCTGTTGCCGAAAACTCCAAATAATCGCCATCTACCAATTCTTCTACACAACGCATCCACACCTTGCCATTTTCTCCTGCAAAAATCTCGTCCCATTCGCTGCCCCAAACCACTTTTATCGTTTCCCAGCCACTGCCCAAGAAACTTCTTTCCAACTCTTGAATAATTTTGCTATTGCCACGTACAGGACCATCAAGGCGTTGCAGATTGCAATTTATCACAAAGGTAATATTGTCTAAATTGTCTCTTACCGCCAAATTGATACAGCCCAAAATTTCGGGTTCATCTATTTCTCCATCGCCAATAAATGCCCAGATTCTTTTGCCATCACGAGGCTTCAACTCTCTATTTTCCAAATATTTTTGAAAACGAGCTTGATAAATCGCCAACATAGGTCCTAAACCCATAGAAACCGAAGGAATCTGCCAAAAAGTAGGCATACGGCGAGGATGAGGATAGGAGGAAACGCCACCTGCTAATTCTTGCCGAAAATTGGCAACCGCATATTCTGACAATCTGCCCTCCATCACAGCACGAGCATAGATACCTGGCGAAGCATGACCTTGAATCATCAAAATATCGCCTTTTCGGAAAAAATGATTCATGCCCACCTCAATCATTTCGGCAGCAGCCGTATAAGTCGCAATATGTCCGCCCAAATCGGGGTCTTTGTCGCCGCCTTGCAAGACCATTGCCTGCGCATTCCAACGGATAATATTTCTAATTTTTTCTTCTAAGGCTAAATCGCCAGGGTATTCGGGTTGTTCATCGGGCGAAATACTGTTTATATAAGGTGAATTGATAGAAACACCCTGATTTGCTACGCCATTTTGCGCCAGCAAGTATTTGAGTTTCTGATACAACTCAGCAGTAGGCTGCTTGCCATACATCGCTATCACTTCTTCAAAAGCTGCCAAGATTTCCGCTTGCTCCTTTTGCCAATCTTCCGCTATAAATTGCAGATTATCCATTTGCTATAAGTATGTTAATATTGGATTCAATATATTTCAAAAAAATATCAATAAATTGCGCAAAGTTACCATTCCACTTTGTCTTATACAAAGATAAATAATGTTTTTTACAGATTTGCTAAAAAACACATAAACGGGTGTATTGTTCATTTGTTTGTTTGAAGCTACGAAACCTAAATATATTAGCTTGCATATTTTGTAAGTCCTGTTTTCGCAAAAAATACCCATATTGGCGAAATAACCAATATGGGTAAAGTTTTTTATATTATCCTGCAATTAAGCCATTTAGAAACGGTCAAGATTCATTACTTTTGCCCAAGCTGCCACAAAATCATGTACAAATTTTTCTTGTGCATCTTCGCAAGCATATACTTCTGCAATGCCTCTAAGCTCTGAATTAGAACCAAAAATCAAATCAACACGAGTTGCAGTCCACTTGCGTTCGCCAGTGATACGGTCAATGCCTTCAAAAGTATCTTGTGCATCAGAAGTGCCACTCCATTTTGTTCCAAAATCAATTAAGTTTACAAAGAAATCATTGGTAAGTGATGCAGAACGATGGGTAAATACGCCATGTTTAGAATTGTCAGTATTTGTATGTAAGACACGCATTCCCCCTACAAGCACCGTCATTTCAGGTGCAGTCAAGGTCATAAGTTGTGCCTTATCCACCAACATTTCCTCCGCAGATACAGGATATTTTGCTTTCATATAATTGCGGAATCCGTCTGCTTTCGGCTCAAGTGCCGCAAATGACACAACATCTGTTTGCGCTTGAGAAGCATCTGCACGACCTGGTGTAAAAGGAACTTTTACCTCATATCCGCCATTTTTACTCGCTTGCTCAACACCTGCACAACCTCCTAACACAATCAAATCTGCCATTGATATACTTTTTCCATCAGTTTGTGCTGCGTTGAATTGATTTTGTATATTTTCAAGTGCGCTCAATACTTTTGCTAATTGTGCCGGATTGTTTGCTTGCCAATCTTTTTGAGGAGCAAGACGAATGCGTCCACCATTTGCACCGCCACGCTTATCAGAGCCACGGAAAGTTGAAGCCGAAGCCCAAGCAGCTGAAACAAGTTCTGAAACAGATAAACCTGAAGCAAGTATATTTGCTTTTAAAGTAGTGATGTCATTATCATCAACAAGTTTGTGTGTAACCGCAGGGATAGGGTCTTGCCAAATCAATTCTTCTTTTGGCACTTCTGCCCCTAAATAGCGAGCAATAGGTCCCATATCACGGTGCGTCAATTTGAACCAAGCACGTGCAAAAGCGTCTGCAAATTCGTCAGGATTTTCGTAGAATCTTTTGGAAATAGGTCCATAAATAGGGTCTTCCCTTAGTGCAAGGTCAGTAGTGAGCATCATAGGAGCATGACGCTTAGATTCGTCATGTGCATCAGGAACTGTTCCTTCGCCGCCATTATTTTTGGGTTTCCATTGATGCGCACCTGCGGGGCTTTTCGTTAGTTCCCACTCATATCCAAATAAATTTTCAAAGTAATTGTTACTCCACTTTGCGGGGGTAGTTGTCCAAGCACCTTCAAGTCCACTTGTAATTGTATCTGCACCATTTCCAGTACCAAAAGTGTTTTTCCAACCAAGGCTTTGCTCCTCAATGCTTGCGCCTGCAGGTTCAGCACCCACATATCCACTAGGATTTGCTGCACCATGCGTTTTACCAAATGTATGACCACCTGCAATTAGCGCAACGGTTTCTTCATCATTCATTGCCATACGCCCAAAAGTCTCACGAATATCATGTGCTGATGCCAATGGGTCAGGATTAGCATTAGGTCCTTGCGGATTTACATAGATAAGTCCCATCTGAACAGCCGCTAAGGTGTTTTCTAACTCACGTTTTCCCTCATAGCGTTTTTCTTCCAACCATTCTCTTTCAGAACCCCAATAAATATCCTCTTGCGATTCCCAAATGTCTTCTCTGCCGCCACCAAAACCAAATGTTTTGAAGCCCATAGATTCTAAGGCACAGTTACCTGCCAAAATCATTAAATCAGCCCATGAAATTTTGTTACCATATTTTTTCTTGACAGGCCATAATAATAAACGAGCCTTGTCAAGGTTTGCGTTGTCGGGCCAACTATTGAGCGGCGCAAATCTTTGCGCACCTTCGCCTGCTCCACCACGTCCGTCCGAGATTCGATAAGTACCTGCGCTGTGCCATGCCATACGAATGAAAAATGGACCATAATGACCATAATCTGCGGGCCACCAATCTTGTGAAGTCGTCATCAACTCAAAAATATCATTCTTCAAAGCCTCTATATCAAGCGATTTAAACGCTTCGGCATAGTTGAAAGACTTGCCCATCGGGTTAGATAATTCCGAATGTTGGCGAAGAATGTTCAATTTTAGCATGTTAGGCCACCACTCACGATTGCCAGTACCGCCGCCTGCACTTTGTTTTACTGTACCACCATGAAACGGACATTTGCTTTCACCGTTTACATTTGAGGATTTGTTTTCTTGCATTTTGTAATAATTAATAAATGATTTAGCGCGATAAGTGTTGATATTATTATTTAGGTATTTATCAAAATCTAAATAAATATGCAAATTTCACGAAGTTCTGATAAGCATTAAGGCTCTTTTTCAGTGTAAAAAAACGCCTAATGGTAAAGCCTAACAATTATTAAACTCCCATATAGGAAGATTGTTTATTGTGCGATGATGCTTTTTATGAATATATCGCTCACAAAATTAGGTGTATTTATCCGATATATATAATTGATAATAATTATTTGAATTATAGGAATTATCTATAATTAATTACTAAAAGAGCTATATTGTAGAGATAGCATGAGTTGCTTATGTGATGCTTTGTCCAAAGGTTAGCAAATTATTATCGGGGTCCAGTAGTGAAAACTCCTTTTGTCCCCAAGGTTGCAACTTCAATTGCCCGTTCGGGTGTATGCTTACTTTTTTGTCTAACAAAGATTGATATAAACGGTCAATATCATTGGTTCTGATATAGACCTGTCCATAGTTCTCTGTTGGTTCAAGTGCTTTAAATTCAAAAAAATGAATTTCAATATTGTCTTTTTCTAGCATTAAATAGCCTTCAAAATCAGCATCTTCGAACGCCTGAAAACCTAATTGATTCAAATAAAAATCCTGGGTAATCTGTTTATTACGCATCGGTAATTTGGGATTAATGGCTGTAAGCATATTATTTTTTTGTAAAATGAATTATTCCAATTATGCGTTATTTGTATTGACAGGAATATCATTCTTTTTTGAAAACAGTTTTTCGCCCAAAGCCCGTATGCTTAATATCAAAAACAAACCTACTATCAAACCTGCTATCACATAAGCTAAACCTTCTTGGCTAAAACGCAGACCTGGCTTAAACTCCA
The DNA here is from genome assembly GCA_013298365.1 of Bacteroidota bacterium. Classification (GTDB taxonomy): domain Bacteria; phylum Bacteroidota; class Bacteroidia; order J057; family J057; genus JAAFHL01. Next base: position 7,406 of record JAAFHL010000090.1, read on the forward strand.
ATGCAGCAAGTAATTTGTCATCTTTGTTTTGCCAAAATATAAAAGGACGCTCCCACAATGCAGCCGTTGATAGTTGCTCAAACGAAATTTTATACTGCTCATAGCGCATAACGCCTTCTTGTAAATGTTTGCCTGTCTCCTCAAATACCTGAGAACGCAAGGTATCCTCCTTTTCTGCAAACATATCTGATGCTTCAAATTGATAAGAAATGAACTTTTCCACGCTCATATTGAGTTCACTTGCCCGTTTTTCTATGTCTTCATAATTAATTCGAGCCTCTGCTAATGCACCCGAAAGTACATGCTGATATTGCTCAATATATAAGGGTGTTTGCGCAAAAAGCACAGCAAATATTAGACAAATCGCTCTGTCTGCAAATTCTCCAATGGGTTTAAAAATGAGTGAAAGCATGTCTTTTTGTAAAAAGTTTGGGCAAATATACTATTTTTCCTGCTGTAACGAAAAAAGTGCTTAATGAAAGGCTTTTCGGTCAGATAAAACAAGTTTTATGGCTTAGTAACTGCGATTCTGGAGAATCGCAGTATGGTAAAAACAATACGCAACTTATATTAATTAGGAATGTATATGAAATAATATCCTATTTTCTGTCGGAGTTTACTACGTAAAACGCTATTATATATGGGTTTACGCAGTAAATTTCTACACATAAAAAAGATATTATGTAAATAATTTCTAAACGAAAGAAACCTTAGCCCCTTTTACCCTTCTTTTTCGCCGCCTTCACCTTCAAAACGCCTTCCTCAACGCCTTTTCCACCCGAAATAAATACTCGATACTTCCCTGGCGGCAAATACAATTTTCCATTGTCTGCGACATCAAAATCTTTTTTCAAATCCGCATCAGAAATGCTTTCAACTAAGGCACTTTTCAAAGAAACATTGACTGACAAATCATAATGCCAAGTGATAAGTCCTTTTGAAGCAGGGACTTGTGTTTTATAGACTTCAATCCCCTTTTCATTCAAAATGCGAATGGTAGTTGCTTGTGGGTTTTTTTGCCAAAAAGTAATGGCGATATTTGGTGTGTCTTGTATCGTCCAATCAAAGCCCTTTTGTCCCCAATAATTGCGATAGGTAAGCGAGTCTATTGGGAAAATATGACAGTCTTTTTGCGTGATATTGTCTGTAAGTTGTTGCAAAAACTGCACATCTGCGATGAAAATAGAACGCCCATGAGTACCAAGTACGATTTCATTTGCTTTTGGATGAATGACAAGGTCGTGAACTGCTACTTGCGGAAGTGTGTTGTTATTCAAAGAGAAAAAGATTTTTCCTGCATCTATGGAAGCATATAAACCATTGTCTGTACCGACATATAATAGCTTTTTATTTTTGCTGTCTTCTCTTATCACATTCACAGGTTCGAGGGGCAAGTCTGTGCCAATTCTTGTCCAAGTTGTGCCATAATTCTCTGATACATAGATATATGCTTCAAAATTATCCCAACGATAGCCATTCAAAGTTACATATACTTTTTCCTTTTGGAAATGAGAAGTAATGATTCTACTTACCCAAAAATCCTGTGGCAAACCTGCGGAAATGTCTTGCCAAGTTGTACCTGCATCTTTGGAAATATGGACTTTTCCATCATCTGTGCCTGCATATAACAACCCAAATTGAAATTTAGATTCTGCCAAACTGCTAATGGTTGCGTAAGGCACATTGCCTATTTGTTCATGTTTTGTTAGGTCGGGAGAAATAGGCGTAAAATGCTCGCCTTTGTCCATAGAACGCAGCACTTTTTGCGAACCAAGATAAACAATATCTTGATTATGAACCGATAACAGAATAGGCGATTGCCAATTAAAACGATAAGGCTTATCACCCAAAGTGTGCGAAGGCGTTATGTATTTCTCCTGATTTGTTTCTGTATTGAAACGATAATAATTGCCAAATTGATAGCCCGAATATAAGGTTTTGTTGTCTCTGCCATCAATCATCACTTGCATTCCATCGCCGCCCAGAATCTCTTTGAAAGGATAACGCCCTGTTGCGTGCCAAGATTCATTGGGCGTATTTTGGCTACTTCCTACCCATACGCCATTGTCTTGCAAACCGCCATACACATTGTAGGGCGTAGCAGAATCCACATTTATGGCATAAAATTGTCCCACAGGCAAGCGATTGAGTTTGGTAAAAGTCTCTCCTTTGTCATAGGTCATGTCAAGTCCGCCATCATTTCCCAGCAAAAAATGTCCCTCGATTTTGGGGTCAAGCCACAAAGCATGGTGGTCAGGGTGAATATGCTCTTTGTTGAGGCGGCGGAAAATCTTGCCCCCATCTTCGGAGCGCAAAGCAGGTACACCCAAAATGTAAATCTCTTTGTCATCAAAAGGAGAAACTCGAATTTGGGCAAAATAGTAGCCGTAGGTATAAAAAACATTGTCTAAATAGCCATCATGTGTTTTTTTCCAAGTTTTGCCCCCATCTTCCGATTTATATACCTCACAACCCACAATCGGCGTGTCAAATAAGTCATTGTTGGCATCATCAAGAAAGTCATATATGGCGGAAACTTGTATTTCGTCTTTTGTTACTTTTTCTTTCAAAACAGCCGCCGAATATTCCGATGGAAAATCATAAAAATCTAAAAAACTATTCAAATCTGTTTCACTCATTGCCAGAAAATCCTTTTTAGCCATCGTTTTAAAATCCTTTTTCACATATTTGGGCTTGTTTTTCTTCTGCTCGGAAGCAGGACGATTGTTCTGATTATCAATGATGGTATATAAAATATTGGATTGCGAAAAAGACATCGCAATGCCCATTCTGCCCACTTCTCCTTGTGGCAAACCACTTTCGGGCGTAGAGATTTTTGTCCAAGTTTCGCCTGTGTCTGTGCTTTTGTAAATGCCTGAATTGCTGCCTTTTCCATCAAAATTCCAAGCAGCCCTTGTTCTTTCCCACATACACGCATACAAAACGGAAGGATTTCGGTTGTCTATTATCAAATCTATTGCACCTGTTGTGTCGTTTACAAACAGAGTTTGCTGCCAAGTTTTGCCCCCATCTTTGGTTTTGAAAATGCCTCTCTCATTATTGGGGGAATACAAATGTCCGATTGCCGCCACAAAAGCCACATTTTCGTCTTTGGGGTGCAAAACGACCCTGCCAATGTGATGCGTTTCTGCCAACCCCCTTTGCTGCCAGGTTTTGCCCTTGTCTTCGGAAACAAAAATACCCGCCCCCGAATAAGAAGAACGACTGGAATTACATTCGCCTGTCCCTATCCAAATTTTCTCGTTATTTGCCCAATCTATCGCAATATCGCCAATCGTCATCACCGCTTCATGGTCAAAAAGCGGCGTAAAAGAATTGCCATTATTGGTGGTTTTCCACAAGCCCCCCGAAGCATAAGCCACATAAAACTCATTGGAATTGTTGGGATTTGCGTCCACATCAACCACACGTCCGCCCATAATGGTGGGTCCGATATTCCGAAAACTCAACTGAACAGGTGCATTTTGCTGCAAGTTTTTGCGCATTTCTGTACCTTTGAGCCGAGCTGTAGCAGGCGTGAACGTGGGCTGCGCAAGGGCAATATGGAGGAAAATGGGAAGGAAGAAGAATATTTTTTTCATAAATTGTGTGTAATTTCTCGCAGATGGCACAGATGAAAAGGAGATAACGCAGATAAGGACAAATATCTGCGAAAATCTGCTATCATTTGTGCCATCTGCGGGACAAAATTACAACATTTGTTCATTGTTTTTGTTCACTTTTTACATTCTGTCTAATGGACTGGCTATATGCTGGATTTTATGTGTCGAAACGTGCGTATAAACTTCGGTTGTTTTGATAGAAGAATGTCCTAATAAGACTTGAATAATGCGCAAATCTGTACCTTCTTCGAGCAAATGCGTGGCAAAAGAATGGCGTAAAGTGTGTACAGAAGCCTTTTTTTGAATGTGTGCATTTTCTATGGCTTTGGCAAAAAAGGTCTGAATGCTTCGAACAGCGTATTGTGCTTTGAATTGCCCTGCAAATAGATAGTCGTCCTTGCTTAATCCATTGATTTCTATAAAGTTTTTCAATTCAGATATAATAGATTTAGAAAGCAAAGTTTGTCGGTCTTTTTTGCCTTTTGCTTGTCTTATAATGAGCAAATTTCGCTCAAAATCAATGTCTTTTCCTTTCAATTCTACTAACTCGCTCACCCTCAAACCTGCAGAATAGATAATTTTTATCATCAACTTGTGTTTGGTGTTTTCGATAACATCTAAGATTCGTTTAATTTCTGCTATGGACAAAACGGAGGGCAATAATTTAGGCTTTTGTGGTCTTGGAAGCTGGTATTTTTGAATAGGCAGTTTGAGAATATTTTCAAACAAAAACTTTATTCCATTGATAATCTGATTGATATAAGAAGCTGACAATTTTTCCTTTACGGATAATACCAACAAATAGTCTTCTATTTCTTGTTTAGTAGGTATTTGTTTGGGACAATTAGGGAAATAGGCTAAAAACTGTTTTACCACACCTTTATAGGCGATTATGGTTTTGGAACTGTAGTTTTTCAGCAATAAAAACTTTTCCATTTTTAGGATAAGTTCGTCTTCTTGTGCTTTTTGTGGGCAAACAATTCCGACATTTTCGAGCTTTTCTCTCAAATAAAACGCCTTTTGTTTGCTCATTTCCAAAACCAATATTTGTTTTGTATGTCCCATTTTGCATGGAGCGATTTGACTTTTTCTTTGTCGCTATAAGGCACTTTTACACACCATAATAATTGTTCATTGAGCTGCTGTTGAAAAATTGTGTAAGTATTCATTGTGTTTGTTGAAATTGTGATATGAGGACAAAATTAGGGTGCTTGATTGGGTTTATGATGGAATAAATTGGGTACATAGTAACACAAAAATGAAATTTATCACACATAAGCCATTGATTATTAATTCATTAAATAGTATTTTTATATTTATTTGTATAATTAGTTTTTTTTGTATTATTTTGTAGTGTATTAAAGTAATTATGTAATACAAAGTACTACATAATTACTAGTAATAGACGAAATCGGTGTAATTGTATGGGGTTTCGTGAATATACTAGTTATCGGCTATTCTAAAACGACATTGTAACAAATTAACAACTTACAGACAGTTAAAGTGAAAAATAAAGTTCAAGGACTAACATATAACCAATCAAACCTGAATTACAGAATACGGGAGTTAGAAGTTTCAATTACTTCTAAATGTCATTTGCGTTGCGACAATTGTGGTTTTTACATTCCACAACAACCAAATCCAGCGGCAACCGAAAATATCGTCAGTGAAATTGTTACAGGACTTAAACATTTACAAAAACTAAATATTAAAATAGGAAGTTTGGGTGTTTTAGGTGGTGAGCCAACTTTTAATCAAAAAATATTAATTACTTCGTTACAAGATTTTTCAAAGTTTGACAACATTGAGAGAATTGAAGTTGTAACTCACGGTTTGACACCACAAAACATAAGCAAAGAAACTTATCAATTCATAAACAAACTAACGATAAGTATCTACTTTGACAGTGATGAACTCACTGAACTTTGGAAAAATTATATTTCAAAATTTGCACCACACGTAGAGTTGAGTTTAAGAACAGATAAAGATTGGGATAAATGGTTAGGAGATGAAATTGCTGACGATAGTAAAGCACAAGAAATGTTCGATTTCTGTTGGTATAGAAAACATTGTGTTACGATTGAAAGGCAAAGACTTTTTATGTGTTCAAGAATTGCGAAATTGTCGCAAGACAACGAAGGAATTATTCTAAACGAGAAGACAACTATTGAACAAGTTGTAAATTACTTAAATCAAAATACATTTATTACTTCTTGCAAGACTTGTACACCAATGATGGGACTTCCAACGGTAAAAGCAGGGCAACAACCAGACAATAGAATTTTGAATTTGCTACCCAAAGCCATAGATTTTTTAAAAACGGAACTAAATGAATAATTAGACTTACTTTTCATTGAAAATCAGCAATTTATTTTTGAATTACTTTTAAAGTTAGCCAATCCAGCACAAATCCAAATTTCTTCTTGAATTTTGTTTTTATTTGCACTTCTATTTTCATTTCGT
>JAAFHL010000091.1:0-3383 GCA_013298365.1 Bacteroidota bacterium
TTCATCTGCTACTATCTTATATTCATTGGATTGAAAAACCAAGACCAAAGTTTCGTCTTTTTTTACCCCCTGAGCTGCCGAAGTCCCAATCATAAAAACGCCTTGTGCATCGGTTTGTATATTGGTTAGATTAGCTTGTGGTACACTTATCCGCAATCCTTGAATGGGTTTACCTTGTATATCGGTTGCCATACCTCTGAGAATATCAATCTCTTGTGCATGCGCAAATACAACAAAATGAAGTAAAAAGACAAAAAGTGTACGTTTCATATCGATAGTTGTGATAGACTGCAAATATACAAATATTATGATATACGGTATATGTACCCAAAAATTAACAAGGGAACAAACATCGTTACACAAACTTATAAAAAGGAGAAAAGACAAATATTTACTTACGGACTTGGCGTTGAAAATGCAGAAGAAGTTACGTTTTTGAAGTATGTTTATAGGTTAAACCATTGATATATCTTTATTTTAAATATTGTACAGCTACTTTTACAAGAAAAAGAATCGTATATTTAGGGTTTATTCGCAAAACTTGGCTTGTTATTTTCAACCTTTTTTGTTACCAAAACCTACCCAAACAGGGGGGATTTTAGTAGTTTATGCCCTATCCTTACCTCACAAAGCCTAACTAAGTGCGATAATGGCACGTTGCTTGCTATACTATGCTTATATAACATTTACATCTATCGTCATGAACAAATATATATCTATCCTCTTTTTTTTATTTTTGAGTTTTGTCGCTAATGCGCAGGTTACCAATAATAGCTCAGAATTTGAATTAGTATCTTTCAAAGCGATACCACAAGATGACAATTCCGTTTTACTTACTTGGACAACCGCAAAAGAGGTTGGCTCTGTGATGTTTCAAGTAGAACGCTCCATAGACAATGTTTCTTTTTCGCCCCTCGCTCAAATTCCTGCCGCAGGCAATTCCGATATGTTTAAAAGTTATAGCTACAAAGATAATTGGAATCCAGAAGGCGACATTTTTTATCGTTTGAAAATGATAGGTCTAAATAACTTTTCAGAAACGAGCCAAAGTGTTTCCCTTAATATTTCAGATGTTGATTCTTTGAGTATTTTTACCAAAGTTTTCCCACAACCTGTAACCGATAAATTTATCGTAGAATTTAAAAGCAATAGAGAAGTGGACCTTAGTTTTCGTATTTTGGATATGATGGGCAAAAGCATATATCAAACAGAAATAGAACCTTCTGTCGTTACACAATCTATGGAGTTTGACGTTTCTGCTTGGCAAAGAGGCACTTATTTCGTGCAAATCTACAACTGGCAACATAATTCTTTACACAAAGTGATTGTGCAATAATAAACATCAAGATGTTTTGTATATTCTCCCTCAAAAGGCTTTAAACCGCCATTTGAGGGAGAAGTTTTTTGCGGTAAATTATCTATTTTCCCCTACCTTTGTGGGCGATTATATCATTCAGCTTCCAAATAGAAAAACGCATATCTTTTGTAAAAAAAACCTTGATTTTTTTTGATATTTGCCATTGTATTTTCATATACGCCTATTCGATATTTGTGTATGAACCAATATACGAACAGCATATTCAACGAAAAAAGAATGAAGATATTCACACACGTCCTATTTTTATCGCTAAAAAAATGATTGTGTTGTAAAAGAGAATCTTTCCTCTCCGCCAGAAAATATAATTTCTACTTAATGTAAGTTGCGAATGAAACGATTGTAACGATGTTCGTACTGCGATTCTCCAGAATCGCATAAAAAAGTAAACCATTAAGCATACATGTTTTGTCTATAGCCTGCGATTCTGGAGAATCGCAGTACGCTAAAAACAATACGCAACTTACATTACTTACAAAAACCCGCCAAAATCTGTATGAACGCCTATAATTTATAACATACATGGAAAACATAAAACGATATCTTAAATCCGATATTTTATCAGGCTTAGTAGTCTTTTTGGTAGCATTGCTTGGTGGCAGAACCAAAGCAGCAACGATTGCAGATGGCTTTTTTCTCTTGCTGGCAGTTGTATCTATTCCTTTTTTGCTCAACAAAATTCCATTGGCATGTTTGGCAGCAATTCTCTTGATGATTGGTTATAAATTGGCAAGTCCTGCTATTTTTCTGAAGATGTGGAAAAATGGGAGCTATCAATTTGCACCCTTTATAATTACGGTTATTGCGGTAGTTTTCACAAATTTGCTTGTAGGTGTAGGGATTGGCTTGGTTATCAGTATGTGTTTTATTTTGGTGGGAAATATGCGGGTAGCCTATTTTTTCCAAAGCGAAAAGCAAGAAGATGGCGATACCATTATCATTAAGTTTACTCAAGAAGTGTCTTTTTTAAACAAAGCAACCATCAAAAAAACACTGTTAAATCTACCTAAAAATAGTACAGTTATTCTTAATGCAGAAAATACGGCTTACATTGACTATGATGTATTGCAAAGAACAAGCTCAATCGCTTGATAGAGTTGAATGTGCAAGAACAGGTAATGAATTTGGCAAAAAACTCCATCATTCAAATAGCTTGGAAAGAACGTAAAGCACCTATGTTGCATGGGTGGGTATATGGGCTAAACGATGGACTTATCCATCCTATAGTAGAAATGGGACCCGATTCGCCGATAGATGAGTTATATGTTTTTGATGATATTTAGGATTTCATAGATGAACATCGCGCCAAACTTAAAATAATCGCTTGCTGGCGTGGCATGTTTTCATTTTACAAAAGAGAAACAAAGCCTATTTTTGACACAGATTGAGCGAAAAATAGAACTTATACCTTTAATTTTTGCTGAAATAAAGCCTCTAACACTTCATGTATGCCTACTGAAATCTGCTCAATTTCTGCAGTTGCTACAGGAATATTCGCATAAATTACTTTGTCACTTGTCCGTGCCGTATGAATCAATAATGCCTTTTGTTCTGCGGAAAGATTCGCCTGTTCTTCAATAAATGGAATCAATTCGGGTGTTGTGAGGCTACGCAAAGAAATATAATTTTCTTTGGCAAAAACATCTTTCCATATCTTATTCAATTCATCAAGGTAGGTAGATTGCGGAATCTTTTGACTTCTTAATTTTGCCAACTGCCTACGAATATTACCCCATTCCCGTAGAATCAGTTGTCTGCGGAAATAGCTTGTGATAGGTTTACGTACAGAAACAATCACAATAACTAAAATCGCCAAAATAGCGATAGAAAGTAGGGCAATTAACAAGGTATTGGGGGGTTCATCTATGGCAATGATTTGCTCATAAGCCTTATATTTTAGGGATTTGAGCGAATCATTTTTCGAAATCCTATATTGAAGTTGAAGGCTATCACTGCTTATTTGTTCTGTAATTGTATCCTTGCCATTCAAGTAACGATAACGCAAGGT
>JAAFHL010000091.1:3393-13426 GCA_013298365.1 Bacteroidota bacterium
ATTGCTTGGGCGCAAGGTCAAAACTTTGGAGGCGATAAACTACTACTTCTTTGAGGGTATGCCCAGATGTTTTACTCGGTATTATTTCCTGCGAAACCCATTCAAATGGGGTAAAGACATCTTTTTTTTGTGGAAAGATGACGGTAGTTGTATCGGGGTGCGAAATCGTGAGACTTGCTTTACATATCTTGCCAACCGAAAAGGTATCTGTATCAAAACGCAGCTTTGCGCTTATATTTTGCGAATAACTTTCACAAAAAAATAGGCACATCAATACATATAACAATTTATTAAGTGGCATAGATATATTCGTTTTCTCTGGCAAAATTAACCAAAATATTTAATAATTACGAAAAAAAGGGGAAAACTTGTCTTTTGTTCTAAAAAGTTGTATATTTGGGCAGAACTTATTGTGTAGGACATACGTTATCTCTTTGTAAATCGTTAGCATTATTAAACAGAAATTCAATATGCCACTGCTTAAATTTATTCTCAATATAGGTTTTTTATCCGCTTTTCTGCTTGCACCTGCCATATTTATATTAGCAATATGGTACAGGCGAACTTTTACCAATATTTTAATGATGTGGCGTACCCCCGAATCTGTATTTGCCACAATCGCCTACTTGATTCAATCCCTTATATGGGTTATTATTGGTACATCTTTCTTTTTCAACTATCTGACTGCCAAAGCAGCAGGGAATCCACAACCTGCACAAAATATGGAAATTGTTCTGTTATGTGTTTCCCTTTTTGTATCCTCCAGCATTTTGTTTTTGGCGGCTAGGAGCTTGTTTGTACAGGTTATTACCCATAAAGGCATTATTGTCAATCACCTCCTGTTGAGGATTCCACACCTGAAGCAACTCATTCCTTGGAACCATTTGTCAGATTATTATGTTCATAACGATTATCCCAATGTCGTTTTCCATATTATTTATACCAAAGAAGATGGCTCTTTTGACCGTATGACAATGAATGTACCCAATCATCTTCATGTTCATATCAAAGATTTATTAGACTCAAAATTAGATGGAATGGAAGGTATTCCTGCCTATTTTGGCAATAAAAAGAAGGGCATCATTGATTAAGCATTCTTAGTTCTTCATGAAAATAAAACCATATATTACTTGTCTCCTATTTGTGGGACTCGTGCAGCTTTTGTCCGCACAAAAAAACGTAAAACCTGTTTATTATTGGTCATTTAATGGAAGCAATCCTCTGACAGATTCTATAGATAACAAAAATCTACTTAGCGTAAATGGCACAGCGAACTATGTAAATTCCATGGTTGGCAAAGCCATTGATATCGATAATAGTAATAGTCTTACAAGTAACAAATCCCTCTTTACTACCCAAAATGGCTTATGTCAAAAAGTAAGCATCGCCTTTCTCTATCAAGTGAATTTGTCGCCTGACAATATAAACTCATCAAGTCTTATCAACAACAATAGTTTTCAGATGGGTTTATATACGCAAAACATTCGCTGGAAAACTTTTCATAAAGATAAAAGCGCACATACTTGGGAGATTTCCTTAGATTCTGTGGGCAGATATAACTTGAATTATTATTTAGATAAGCGTTGCCATCATTGGGTTTTTATCTTTGATAGCGAAAAAGGGGCAAAACAATTATGGATAGATGGTATGTTATTGGCAGAAGTAAAAGACCTTGCTATCCTAAAAATGCCGTTGTCAGAAAGTGGTGTTACCTATCTGCAACACACGCAAGAAAGTAGCAAAAATCATGGCAAATGGGACGAAATCGCTTTCTATAATGTCATACTCTCGCCCAATCATATTCGCAAACAATGGATAGAAGCACAGCAAGGCAAGGCATTTAGTTTTGTCGAAACGGGTAATTTTGATGCAAATAATCCTGCTATTTTGAAAAATGTCCCATCTCCGAAATATGACATAAAAGAATTTGTGCCAGGACACCCAAATGCAAGTAGTTCTGCTATTCAGCAACTTCAAAATTATCCTTCTCCCCGATTCAAGCCCTTTCATCAAGTGCATCGCAATGTCAATTCGATGGTGCTTCGTTATCCCAAAAACATGAATGCAGAGCAGGAAGTACCTCAAATATATCTAGAATTAGCAAAAAACTGGAATTATTACCTCACAGTTATGCAAAACATTGCGTTTGCTACACCACAAATACAGATTCAACAAGCAAATGATAACCCTTGGTTTCCTCTGATGATTTCGAGTGGCTGGGGCTTTGTCAATCAAAGAGAACAGAATCCTATGGGCGAAAAAGTCCCCTATATTAAATCAGCTAAATTACCGAAATCCCATTATCTAGCCGATAAAAATGGGCAATTTCTAATGGGGAGGAAAACATGGAGTCCTGCAAGCCCTTTGGATTCGATTCAAAAAGATGGGGATATTCAAAGAAGTTATTTTGAAAAAAATATTGCCAAAACGTTAAAACGTCCAATAGATTTGATAAATGAAAATGGGGAGGTTTTTGGGCATCCCTACAAAGATTCTATTTTGATGCAAGACCCAAATGTGGTCAAAGACAAGCAAATACATTTTCCCAAATGGGATTGGTACAGTTATCAAAGTTACCGCCGCTATCAAGCGGATTCCACTTATAAGGCTGCTTATTTGAATCATCCTTTGCTCAAAAATGCAGCGTACTTTTATTATGAAATAGATGGTGAAAGACCCAGTAATCGTTATAAGTATGAATACACTCGCAAAATTCACCCACTATTGCGAAATACGTATTATGCTACACATAGTTTTTATCCCATTCCTCACGCACTTTGGGCAACGACATCGGGCTGGCGCAATGGCTGGAATTATAGCATGATTGCTCGTAGTGTGGAGTTAAACTTAGGAGATAAATGGTTTTGCCCTTTTATTACAACGGGTTTCAGCGCAAATGAGGAGAAAAACATGCGTCCTGGTAGATGGTTAGGACTAATCAAGGCTTTATCGGCAACAGGGGCGGAATTTTATCATAATTTCTTTTATACCGAAAAAAATGTTTCAAATCCTGCCAATTATATATGGAATGGCATAACACCTAGCTACGTACAGGGCATTTTGTCTCGCTATACAGATGTTTTTTGGCAGGGAAATGTATTGGAAGGAGACGTGAAAAATCCTGAAAATGGTTCAAAAACGCCACTTTACCGCTTTTGGACAGGCAATCCCAATCATTTGGTGGTAGTACGCAAACACAATACAAAAGAAAAGTATGTAATTGTTGGCACGATTCAGCCTACACAACTTAGTCCAGATGCTACACCTCGTACAGATATGGTTAGCATTTCTTTGAATGGAGAAACGCTCACTTTTGAAATCAGACAACAAGGCAGCACCTATATTTATGAAAAAACAGAAGGCAGGACACTTTTTTATCAATTAGATAAATGGCATCAATATGAGCATCCTGCTTGGTGGAGCAAAAATATTGCGATGGAAGCAGAAGTGTTAGATTCTGTTGCTAATGGAAAAGTTACCATCTATACAGAACGTCCACCCAAAGCAGGAACAGGCGATTTTTCTGCCTTTACTTCTTATATTTCTGCGGATAAAGGTGCGAAAGTTGCCTATTTCTTCCAGCCTCGCAATATTCCCGAACATAGTCAATTTTCGCTCAAAGTGCGTGCAAGGGTAAAAGAAGGAGGTAATGCCAATTTGGGAATTACTTTTGATGCCAATAGTTTGGATTACAAACAGCCTAATATCTATACAGGCAAAAAAGCACAGTCAAATGACATCGCCATTTCGGGTAGTGAATGGAAATGGTACACAATAGATAGCAAAACGAAAGCTGCCATTATTTTCAAGGGCTTTCAGGCAGATACACCGCAGACACTTTGGCTTGCGCCAAGTTCAGATAAGATTGAGATAGATGAGATTGTGTTGGAGGCAGGGAGGTAAATTTTTATAAACGACTAGGACACAAATGAATACTAATGCTACATTTTTAGTGATTTAAAACAGAAATTTAAGCGATTCATATTTATAATAGCAGCACTTTTTTCGTGAAAAGAGGAAATTTTTGCTAATTTTGCCCAAAATTAATAGCAATTATGAAAATACAAACCATTCATTTTGAGAATTTTAGACTTTTTGATAAGTTAGATATAAACCTGCATCCTTCTATCAATGTCTTTATTGGTACAAATGGCGCAGGGAAATCGGCTGTGTTAGATGGAATCAATTTGACTTTGAGAAAGTTTGTACATTTGTTATTGAATGGAGCAAGGAAAGCAGATTTTATACAAAAAAGTGATATTAAAATTGGCGAAAAAGAGGCAAGAGTTGAGTCAAAAGTTACATTTCACTATGATAATGAAGTATTTATAGAAATCATTACAGAACAAAAACGCTTAGATAAAGAGAAACTATACGATTTATTTGAAGTAATTAGCGATTTTCGTTCTAATTTTATAGAGAGAGCAAGTAGTATGGCTTATATTACCCCTATTTTAGTATATTATAACTATGATAGAATGTCTGTTGGAAACGAAACAAAACCGAAACATATAGCGTATGAAGAAAGAGAATTTTTCACTTATCATAACGCATTTGCGACTAGTACGAATATTTATAGAGATTTTGTAGATTGGTTCGAAAATGCTGAAAATTATGAAAATGACAGGCGTATAAAACAAGATACGAATTATAGAAGTCAGAATTTAGCAGCAGTAAGAAACGCCATAAGTTCATTTTTGACAAAATTATCTGGCATAAAAATAGAAAATTTAACGATAAAGAGAGCTTTTGATAGCAAAGAATTTGTAGTAAACAAAAAAGCTATTCCTAATTTAACCCTTATCAAAAATGGACAAGAACTAAGTTTTTCGCAACTTTCTGCTGGCGAAAAAAACATTTTCATCTTAGTTGCTGACATAGCTCGTAGGCTTGCGATAGCTCAATATGGGCTTGAAAATGTGTTGTTAGGAATCGGCATCGTCCTCATAGACGAAATAGACCTGCATTTGCATCCGTCATGGCAGCGCAATATCTTATCGGCTTTGCATCATACTTTTCCAAATATTCAATTTATTGTAACTACACATTCGCCACAGGTTTTGAGCAATGTTGCAAAAGAATCTGTTTTTATCTTGAATGATGGAAAATTGGTAGCAGAAACGCCGCATACAGAAGGTAGAGATAGCAATTCTATTTTATTTGAATTATTTGGCGAAGAAAAAAGACCTGTCTTATATCGAAAAAAATTAGAAAGTTTTTATGATGAATTGGCAGCAGAAAATATCGAAAAGGCAGAACAGATTTTAGCAGAATTGACTGAAAAATGGGGGCAATATGATACCGAAATCGTAAGAGCTAATTTGTACCTTAATGATGCAAAACCTTAATTCCTGCCAAAGATGAAATATATTCAGAAAAACATACAAAGAAACGAGCCGATTGCACTCAAAAAGTATAGAGAGACTACGAAAAATGCTACTTATAAAGGCTTCACTGACAATGAAATAGATGAAAATGGAAAAGTTGTGAAAGTAAAGCCTTTAAAAAATGCTTTGCTACAAGAACAAGGGCATATTTGTGCCTATTGTATGGGGCGTATTTCGGCAGAAAAAATGAGTGTAGAGCATTATATTTCCCAAGAACGTCCAAATAAGTCACCTTATACTCAAGAATTTCATACTGCTAAACAATTAGATTATAGCAATATGCTGGGCGTGTGTGTGAATAGCGGCATTCAATGTGATAAAAGTAGAAGCAAAACAAATGCTGTGCTAAGTCTAAATCCTTTAGATAAAAGTCATGAAACACTATTAACTTATACCAAAGATGGAAGAATTGGTTTGTTAAAAGATAATCCTGTAATAGAGAAAGATATTAATGAGATATTGTGTTTGAATAATGAAATGCTGAAAGAAAATCGAAAAGTAGCCATTGATTTTGTAAGAGAAAAAAAATTGCCCCAAGACAAACAATGGACTAAAAGGCAAATACAAAATGCCATAGCAGATTTTTATGAGAAAGACAAAGAAGGTCGTTATCAGCCTTACTGCCAAGCAGTTATTTTTGTTTGGGAAAAAGAAAGTTTGAAAAATAAGTATTTATAACCGCCCATACGAGGCAATAATATGATGAAATTTACCCAAAATCCCCGCAATTTGTGGTAAAAACATAGGTTGTATTTCGGTATATAATATGTTATTTTCTAATTTCAAAAACTGCCATATCTCGCCCGTACATGCACAGCCATAGATAATATCAACGCCATTATCAGCCTGCTCATTGAAGATACGAGCAGCATACATTTGCGCAGCACATTGCGCCCTTCCATATTCCATGTCCTGGTCTTTTGCCTCTACAAAGGTGATAATGGGCGTAGTAAGTTCCGTTGATGGTTCTGACATCGTCAAAAAAAGTCGCAAGGTCCATTCAAATCTAAATCTGAATTTATATACAAATCTGTGCCGCTATACATGGCACAAGCGTTATTATATTTGGCAATAACCTCTGTTAGAATCGGCGAAACTAAACGTTCCGACCTTTCTTTCTCATTGCGAAAAGGCATAGTATAAGCCATTCTGATACTTTCGATAAGCCATGGAGAAGGCTGCACATCCACAACTCCTTGAAATAATTGTGGAATTTGTATCTCCCTTATCCCCAATTTTTCATGTAATTTACGTATTGTTTTGTATTCAGAGTAGCCCATGTTTTTGTGATAAAAATAAGTGCAAAGATAGCTTTTTTTGCCTAAAACACCTATAAAAACAAAAAAAATCCTACCTTTGTTTCCATAAAATTATACCATGAACATAAACGAAACACTACAATCAGGCTTTTCCCACTTGCCCAATTTCCAAAACTGGGCAGATGACAAAATAAAAATAGAGGCTATTTTGCAAACCGTTGCGACTCGCTTGCACAATAATTACCCCTATCCACATCCTATGTATGCAGGACAGATGCTCAAGCCGCCTCATGCGATTGCGCAGGAGGCATATTTGCTTGCCATGCACCTCAACCCCAATAATCACGCTTTAGACGGGGGAAAAGAAAGTTCTGCAATGGAAAAAGAAGCGGTTACGGGCATTGCCAAGATGTTTGGCTGGGATACGCATTTGGGGCATCTCACAAGTGGCGGCACAATGGCAAATTTAGAGGCTTTGTGGGTGGCAGGAACTTTGGCGGAGGGAAAATATGTGGTGGCTTCTGAATTAGCGCACTATACACATGCTCGCATTTCAAGTGTGTTAAAGATTCCTTTTCGTTCGATTCCTTGCGATACAAAGGGAAAAATGGATTTGATTGCCTTAGAAGCAGCTTTACAAACAGGCGAAATAGGCACAGTTGTGGTTACTTTGGGAACAACAGGTATGGGAACTTGCGATAATTTAATAGGCATTTTGGCTTTGCGAGAAAAATATGATTTTCGCATACACATAGATGCAGCGTATGGGGGCTATTTTACTTTGGCAGAAAACTTGGCAGACGAGACAAAGCAGCAATTTGAAGCCATTTCACAAGTAGATTCGATTGTGATTGACCCACATAAACATGGTTTGCAGCCATATGGTTGTGGTTGTGTTTTGTTTCAAAATCCTGAAATCGGGCGTTTATACGCACACGATTCCCCTTATACTTATTTTACTTCTGATGCCTTGCATTTGGGCGAAATTAGTTTGGAGTGTTCACGTGCAGGGGCGGCAGCGGTGGCTTTATGGGCTACGATGCAGTTATTTCCTTTGGAGAAAAAAGGCTTATTTGCAAAAAGATTAGATGCTTCACTTGCCGCAACCCACGTTTTGTATGCACGTATTTTGCAAGAAAAACGCTTTTTGCCATTGATTTCCCCCGAATTAGACATTGTGGTTTGGTGTCCAAAAGGTAAATCTTTTTCCGAGATTTCGCAACTGTCTAAACAACTTTTTCAAGCGTGTGAAAAGCAACATCTGTATTTGGCTTTGTTTCAATTTCCTGCCAAGTTGATAGATGAAAACCTTTATCCCGAATGGAAAAATGTGGAAAAAGATGCGGAATATATCGTTTGCTTGCGTTCTTGCTTGATGAAACCTGAGCATTTGGATTGGGTAGAACGAATTTGGGCGGTGATGATTTCGTGTTTGGATTAAATATATTCCTATTGTAAAGAAAAAAAACGTAGCAGGTTTCAAAAAATCTGCTACGTTTTAACGCAAATATGAAAGACACCCAAATTTGCTTATTATTTAGTTGTGCGCCTTACGGATTAGAACTTGTCTTTTTCCATTTAATCGAGCAACCTATCGCTTTTGTAGATTCAACAGCAGGTTTTTCGCCTTTTTGAAGGGCTGTGATAGCTGTTTCTATATACTTTTCAGTTACAGTAGTCACATCTTTTGCACTGTTATCTATCGCACCAATATAGGCAACTTCAAATCCTTTTGGCGTATTTTTGAGTAAATAGACATGTGGTGTGCGAGTTGCACCATAATTTTTTGCGGTTGCTTGAGTTTCATCATGTAAATAGCGAAAGGTGAAGTTTTTATCCTTTGCTCTTTTTTTCATTTCGTCAAAAGAATCTTCTGGTACGGTTGCTACATCATTAGGATTGATGGCAAGTACGGGAAATCCTTGTGTTGCGTAGGTGTTGTGAAGTGCGATAATTCTGTCTTCATACATCACAGAATAAGGACAATGATTACAGGTAAAAATCACGATTACGCCTTTCTCCTTTTTATAATCTTTTAAGCTAACGGTCTTATCGTCAATGTTTTTTAGCTTAAAATCTGCTGCTTTGTCTCCTACTTTCAAACCCGTTTCTTGGGCAAAAGCGGTAAAAAGGAAACATAAAAATGTGAATAATAATGTACTACTTTTCATAAACATGAATGTATTGGAATATTGTATAATTTTTGACGACTTATTTTGGCAAAATTGCGTTTAGTTCTGCTACGCTGTGAAAACTTTTTTCATAAAATGTGCGATGAGAAAGGCTGACATTGCGCACCCACGTACCAGGCAAAGCCCCTGACCATTCTTTTGCTACCTTATCAATCCACTCATTCTCATTCATTTCTATCCAAAGACCTACTTCATTTTGCAGTTTTCTGTCTATTATAAATGGGACGAGTTTGCTTTCTTTTTCTTTTGGAAAATCTACACTCATCAAAATAATTTTCACTTTTTGGTCTTTCATTTCCGTAGCAAGTGCCTCAAAATAAGGTAGTTCTGCCACACAAGGGCGACACCATGTAGCCCAAAAATTGATAATATACGTAGTATCTTTCCCATTTTCAATGCGAGCTTCTAAGGCATCATATTTCCAATCTTTCACATTTTGTGCGTGTGAAACATGAAAAAGCAAGACAATGAAAAATGTGTATATCAATCGTTGTATCATCTAACCTCAACACAGAACAGGAAAAAAAGTTTTTTATTTTTCTACCCCAATCATAGATAGATAGGCACTCGGCAGCATTTTTTGTAAAGAAGCTTTTTTGAAAAAGTTCTCCCATTTACGTTTTTCCGTTGCGGGCATTTTTTTGGCACAATTTACATAATAACAAGTATGAACGTAATCGCTCCCTTTTATCACATGTTGAATAATAGACTGCGGCTTACCTGTGTTGTTATAGTTTTCGGTTTCTATCATAAAAATAATATAGGAATTGTCCCCGTAAACATTTTTATCCACTTCCGTATATTTTGCTTTGCCATATTTGGGCTTCATATCTTCCACAAACTCGCCCGAAATCTGCTCTACATTTTTGGCAAAAAATTCCTTATAGGTAGTAACTCCTGCCATCTCGGTAAAATTGCTGATATTTTGCCCATTTTTAAACATAAGATATTCTGCTATGGTAGGTTCTTCATTTACTTTTCCCACCTTCCAACCAGGTTCCCACAAGGATACATACATTTCATACGGCTTTTCTGTTGCTGCAGTTTTACCTTTAGCTGGAACACTTGTTTTTGCAGGCGTTACCTTTGCAGGAACGTCTTTTGCAGGTGCAGGTGTAACTTCTTTTACAGGTGTTGTCTTTGCAGGAACGTCTTTTGCAGGTGTAACTTCTTTTGCAGGTGTTGTTTTTGCAGG
>JAAFHL010000092.1 GCA_013298365.1 Bacteroidota bacterium
GCACAAGGCAATATGCCCGACATTAGTATTGATTATGACGCATTTAAAATGATAGTAGAAGTTACTATGTCTTCAGGGCAAACACAGTATAATATGGAAGGAGAACCTGTTGCAAGGCATTTTGGTATGTTACAAGTCAATTCAGATAAGCCTGTATTTTGTCTTTTTATTGCACCTAAGATTAGCGATGGCACATTAGCCCATTTTTTTAATCTCAATAAAATGAAAACAAAATATTACGGTGGCAAAACCAAAATTATTCCTATGAGTTTAGCACATTTTATTCAATTTCTTTCTGTTGCGAAAGAAAAATCAATCAATAGTGCATTACAAATTCAAAATTATTTGAGTAATCTTATTGAACAAAACCAAATAGCAGAAGATGAAGATTTTTGGTATAAAGAAGTTATAGAAAAAAGTATTTCAACCTGGCTATAAAACTAATTTTTCAACAATAATACATAAATCTGCGCAAATCTGCGAGAAATAACATACAAAAAAATCATGACATTAACAGAACTCGTCATAAAACGACCTTCGATTGTCGTAGTGATATTTGCAGTACTTAGCTTGCTTGGTGTATTGTGCTATAGCGCAATCGGCTACGAATTGCTCCCAAAATTCAATGTGCCGATTGTAACGGTACTTACAATTTATCCAGGTGCTGCCCCGTCTGAAGTCGAAAATTCCGTTTCAAAACCCATAGAAGATGCCCTTTCTTCCTTGGAAAACGTGAAACGTATCAACACGACTTCGATGGAAAGCATGTCATCTGTGGTGATAGAACTTGGTTCTGGTGCAGACGTAGATATTGCGATGCGTGAGGCGCAACGCAAAGTAAATCAGGTGCAGCCGCTTTTACCTACCTCTTGCAAAACGCCTTCGGTGGGCAAATTTGGGAGTGATGACTTCCCTACCATGCAGATTGGCGTAAAATCTAATTTGACACCTACTGAGTTTTTCTTGCTGGTAAAAGATGACATCAAGCCGCAAATTGCAGCGATAAAAGGGGTGGGAGATATTGGGATTTCGGGTGCAGAAGAACCTGCGATACGGGTAAATATTGACCAAACTCGCCTTGATGCGCATCATGTGTCTATCATGCAGGTAGTGCAGGCGATTGGGAATGCAAATTTGGATTTTCCTACGGGAAAAATAAAATCAGATGAGCAGCAGTTGCGTATTCACCTTGCAGGGAAATTTTCTAACATAGAAGAATTGAGAGAATTGGTTATTTTCCAAATGCCTGGCGCAAGTGTTGTGAAATTATCAGATGTAGCCGATATTATTGAGGATAAAAAGGACATTACAAACTTAAACCGTATTGATGGTAAAAGTTCTGTAGGCTTGATTCTCAAAAAACAGTCTGATGCAAATGCCGTAGAAGTGTCTAAATTGGTAAAACTCAAAATTGAGGAACTCGAAAAACGCTATAAAAAAGAAAACGTAAAATTCGACATTGCGGTGGATTCTTCGGAATTTACGATTAAAGCAGCTGATGCCGTAAAACATGACCTGGTATTAGCGGTATTTTTGGTGGCTTTGGTAATTATGGTGTTTTTGCATAGCATTAGAGACTCTTTTATCGTAATGCTCTCGATTCCTGCCTCTTTCGTGGCTACCTTTATTGCTTTTTATATATTAGATTTCACCTTCAATTTGATGACCCTTTTGGGTTTGACATTGGTAGTAGGGATTTTGGTAGATGATTCGATTGTCGTATTGGAAAATATTCACCGCCATTTACATATGGGCAAAGACAAGCGCACAGCCGCTATAGATGGTCGTAACGAGATTGGTTTTACGGCTTTGTCTATTACTTTGGTGGATATTGTGGTATTCTTGCCTTTGGCACTTTCAAATGCGGGGATTATTAGCTCTATTTTGCGTCAATTCTCTTGGGTAATTGTGATTTCAACCGCTTTGAGTTTATTTGTTTCGTTTACGGTTACGCCGCTTTTGGCTTCTCGTATGTCCGAATCACTCAAACTGGACCCAAATACTTTGTGGGGAAAAGTGAATTTATGGTTAGAACAGCAAATCAATAACTTTACAAGTTGGTATGTAGCCAATTTGAGATGGTGTTTGAATAACAAGAAAATCGTGATTCCTGTCATTTTTATGATGTTTATCGGCTCTTGTGGTTTGATACCTGCGGGCTTAATTGGCAATGAATTCGTAAAAGAAGGCGACAAAGGGGAATGTATTTTGAATATAGAATTGGACAAAACAAGTACGCTTGAAAATACCAACCGCTATTCTCAAAAAGCAGAAGAACTTTTGCTCAAAATGCCTGAAGTAAAAACCGTTTTTGCCAATATTGGCGGAAGTAGTTCAGTTATTGCAGGCATGAGTGGTGCAAATAAATCGGAATTAAGTGTGAAACTTGTGGCAATGGACGAGCGTAACATCAGCAGTGCTGATTTTGTGCAAAAAGCCAAAAAAGAATTGAACAAACAATTGCTTGGGGCAAAGGTAACAGGTGGAACGGTAGGTATTGCGGGGGGAAACAATGAAGCTCCTGTTCGTTTGCTA
The DNA here is from genome assembly GCA_013298365.1 of Bacteroidota bacterium. Lineage (GTDB taxonomy): Bacteria > Bacteroidota > Bacteroidia > J057 > J057 > JAAFHL01. The sequence continues at coordinate 2,536 of JAAFHL010000092.1, forward strand.
TTTATGGGGGAAAGTCCTGATGAGGTGCTAAAATATGCAGAGTTAATCCGAGATAAAACCAAAAAAATTGCGGGTACATCTGACGTGAAACTTACGGTAGAAACAGGGATTCCAGAGGTGGAAATCGAAATGGACAAAGAAAAAATGGCATCTTTGGGCTTGAATGTAGCCATGGTCGGTGGCACAATGCAAACGGCTTTTGCAGGAAATGACGCGAGTAAATTCCGTAAAGGCACAAAAGAATACGACATTGTAGTCATGCTTGATGGTTTTGATAGAAAAAGTATTGATGATGTGAAAAAAATTAGCTTTACCAATCAAATGGGACAGTTAATAAAATTGGATCAGTTTGCCAAAGTAACGCCAGGTACAGGTCCTTCTCAATATCAACGTACAAATCGCCGTAGTTCCGTAATTATGGAATCACAATTAACAGGTGGGCGTGCGTTAGGTGATATTACAGCGGAAATAGAAAAGACCATTAAAGAGGCTAAATTGCCTCAAAGCATTCAAACACAGTTTATTGGTTCGGCAGAAAACATGGCAGAGTCAGGTCAAACCATTGGTATAGCCTTTTTGATTTCGATTCTGTTAGTTTACCTCATTATGGTAGCTTTGTACGATAACTATATATATCCGTTTGTAGTACTTTTTTCCATTCCTGTGGCGTTAATTGGGGCTTTATTGGCATTGGCTTTGACAGGAAACAACCTAAGTCTATTTACCATGTTGGGTATGGTAGTAATGGTCGGTTTGGTATGTAAAAATGCTATTTTGATTGTGGACTTTGCCAATCAGCTCAAAGAAGAAGGCATGAATAGCTATAATGCCCTGCTAGAATCAGGCAGAGCAAGGCTTCGTCCTATCTTGATGACAACCTTGGCGATGGTACTCGGTATGATTCCTGTAGCAACCGCATCTGGCGCAGGTGCAGAGTGGAAAAACGGGCTTGCTTGGGCTTTGATAGGTGGTCTGACAAGTTCTATGTTTTTGACCTTGTTAATTGTGCCTTGTGTATATCTTGTGGTGGACAATATCAAAGATTATTTTGCAAGCAAAAAAAATCCACCTACTTCGTCTAATGGCGTTTCTCATGAGTCTTTGAAGGAAATAGTTGGTGTATAATTTTAGCTGTTTTATCTAAAAAAACACTTGATAGGTTTTGATGCCTGTCAAGTGTTTTTTTATGCCTTAACAAAGGTTTTTAGCTTTGTTTACAAGGAATCCCAGCCTTGTGCATTTATAGTAAGGAATGTGTATGAAATAATATCCCACTTTTGAGTACTACCTTAGTGTTTCTTAGTGACTTAGTGGTTAAAATAGGAATTTAATCTATACACATTCCTAACATCATTTTACTTAGATTTTGAGGGACAATAATAGCAAAAAATAAAGTCTTTCTATTTCATTTTTCGGAACTATGCTTTCGGCTATATTCAACAACTATATGCCACAAGCTTGTACTACTGCTAAGAAGAATCAAAAAAGACTATTTGAATGCTTTTGCATATAAGATAAGCCACAAATATTTGCTAAAAACATCAAGTTTTTCTCGTATCTTTGTTCGCTAAAATATTAAACCGCATTTTTCGTTTTTACAAAAAACAAATTTTCTCAATATGCAAAAGATTTTTTTCGCTTTTCTTAGCCTTGTACTTGTTATAACTGCTTGCAAAGAAAAAACAGTGCCTGATATGCCACCTCGCAAAAGGGCTTGTTTGCATTTTATCAACCTCAATCCTGACTATGTAGCCATTGATGTACAAATCAATTCCTTTGAAACAAGTGGGAATTTGATAGACGGATTAGCGTATCTTGACACCTGGCCCCGAAATGGTTATGCTTCTTTGCTGAGTTTGCAGCAAAAAGATAGCGAGCGAGATACAAGCTGGATTTCTTACCGCATTGTTGATCATGCAACAGGGACAGAAATTCTTCCCTTAGAAGAGTTGCGCTTATATGAGAACAAAGCAGCGACTTTGATTTTGGTAAAAGATGTTACAGGCTTACCTATTATCATTAAAACGTTAGATTCCTTTGATGATGAAACAGATAGTACAGGTAATGTGCGTGTGATGAATTTTGATGAATCATTGCTTTCCTTGAGCGTGTTTGGGTATCAAGATACGGTTCGTACAGATAGTGCTAAAAGTTTGGGTTCGCTCAACTATACAGGTTATAGGAGTTCTACAATTGGTAAAAAGAATTTTTACTTAATCAATAACTCCATTCCGGATACCATAGCTACTTTTAAAAACAAAGATATTCGCCTACATAGAAATTATACAATATATGTTATGTATAATACTTTGACAAATGAGCGCCTCGCATTTTGGGAGGAAATGGCGAAGTGTGTGGAATAATTTAATCGCTAACCATATTTATTTTCTGAATGAAATTTTCAACAAAAGTTGTTCATGCAGGTGTATCACCTGACCCTGTTTCAGGTGCAATTATGACACCTATTTACCAAACAAGCACGTATGTGCAAGCCGCACCTGGCGACCACAAAGGGTATGAGTATGCACGTACCCAAAATCCTACAAGAGATGCTTTGCAAAATGCTTTGGCTGCCTTGGAAAATGGAGCGTATGCACTTTGTTATGCAAGTGGCATGGCGGCTACTGATGCGGTTGCCAAATTGCTAAAACCTGGCGATGAAGTGGTTTCTACCAATGATTTGTATGGCGGAACGTATCGCATTTTTACCAAAATTTTTGAGCGTTATGGCATCAAATTTACTTTTGTAAATATGGGCGATATGCAAGAGGTAGAGAAAGCGATTACCCCTGCAACCAAAATGCTTTGGATTGAAACGCCTACAAATCCTGTGATGCGTATCATAGACATTGAGGCGGCGGTAGCGATTGGCAAGGCAAATAATTTGATTACAGTAGTAGATAATACTTTTGCTTCGCCTTATTTGCAAAATCCTTTGGATATGGGCGCAACGATTGTGTTACATTCTCTTACCAAATACATTGCAGGACACTCTGATGTGGTCATGGGCGCAACCGTTACAAATGATGAGGCAATTTATACAGAATTGAAGTTCATTCAAAATGCGTGTGGAGCTGTGCCAGGTCCGCAAGATTGTTTTTTGGTATTGAGAGGCATCAAAACTTTGGCAATTCGTATGCGGCAGCATTGCGAAAATGGCAAAAAAGTGGTAGATTTTTTGGTAAACCACCCAAAAGTGGGCAATGTTTTTTATCCTGGATTGCCTTCACATCTGAATCACGAAGTAGCAAAACGACAAATGCGTGATTTTGGGGGCATGATTTCTTTTACCTTGAAAAATGATAGCATGGAATCCGCACTGAAAGTATTGACAGGTACACATTTATTTGCCTTGGCAGAAAGTTTGGGGGGTGTAGAATCCTTGATTGGACACCCCGCAACCATGACACATGCTTCTATTCCTCGTGAAGAACGTTTAAAAGCGGGACTTGTAGATACATTGATTCGTATTTCGGTAGGAATTGAAGATGCCGATGATTTGATAGCAGATTTGGCGCAAGCAATTGATAATAGTTAAAGATTGGCAGTTTTCATCATTTTGACATCAACATAAAAAAAAGAGTTTAACCCTGACAGGGTTCGATTTTTTTTTATTGTTTTTTTATGCGAAATTATGGTCAGAAGTTCCTGCCGATTTTCTATGTCATTATCAAATTGTACTTTAAACGGTATAAAAATTCCTTCATTTACAGCCCATGCCTTAAGGCATGAGCTGTAAATGAAGGAATTGCATATTTAGTATGCGGAAAATTTATCCCGTTGGCAGTATAAGTAACCATCAGATTATTACTATCATGGTTTTCTCATAAAAGTGTGGCACATTTTTATGAGAAAACTATTTAAATACGCCACAACGATAAGCTTCTTACCAAGGAATCCAAACGCTTTAATGCTTTCTTGCCAAAAAAATACGAAAAATACTCCCCTCTCCCTCTTTACTTTGAACCGAAATTTTGCCTTTGTGAGCTTCTACGACCAATTTTGCATAATATAAACCTAAACCAAAACCCTTGACATTGTGAATATTACCTGTGGGAACACGATAAAATCTGTCAAATATTTTGCGCTGATGAATCGGCGAAATCCCAATGCCATTGTCTTGTACCATCATAGAAATACCTTTTTTATCCGATTCTGTTTTGAGGGTAATTTCAGGGGGAAGTTGTGTGTATTTTACCGCATTTTCCAAAAAATTATAAATAACATTCGTAATATGTAACTTATCGGCATAAATGATAGCGTTTTCTGCTGCCAATTCCCAATGAATATTGCCTTGTTTTTGATGTACCATTAGCTCAATGCCTTCTGCTGCTGCCCGAATACACTCATGCAAATCTATTTCTTCAAACTTAAATTGCACTTTTTCTTTATCAAAAGCAGCAACCTGCAACACACTTTCTACCTGCCCTTTGAGACGATTTACCTCATTTTGAATGATAGTTGTATATTTAGCAATTTGTTCAGGAAATTGATAAATCTGTTGATTTTTAAGGAGTTCTGTAGAAATAACAATGGTCGAAAGTGGCGTTTTGAACTCATGGGTAATATTATTGATAAAGTCTTTTTGGATTTCAGAAAGTTGTTTTTGCCGAAAAATAAAAAAGAGGGTAAAGATGAAAAATACACACACTAAGAGCATTACAACGCTGGAAAAAAGCCAAATCCCCATTTCCTGAATCATGGTACTATCTCTTTTGGGAAACAGTACCCCAAAATAATAATTGTCTTTTCGCCAAGTCGGAAGCCCTCTTTTAATGGGGGCTTTATCAGGATTTTTGTCTAAGGAAACATAATTTCCATAAACCATTTTTTTGTTTTCACAATTATAAACGCCATACTCAAAATCCATGGCTAAGTTTCGCTTTTGAAACTCTGTTTTGAGTAAAAACTCCAAGGTACGAGGGTTTATTTCTCCATTGATTTGCACAATAAAATAATCGCCTGAAAGTTGCTGTACCAAAGGTTCAAGTGGAATATTTTGTTTATTTACTGTCAAAATATACTCACCTACGGTTTGTAGTGCCACATTTACCGTTTGTGTAAATTCTTTTTCCCGCAAATCAAAAGCTTTTCCAAACCAAAAAACCTGCACAGTAGCAATGCCCAAAATAGAAATAATGGCAAGCAAAGCAATGATGCGAAGAAGGCGTGTACTCATATTATAAACGATAAATGAAAAATGATAACGATTTGTAAGACAAATGTACAAAATTGTGATAGGATAATTTAGTTTTTACGATGATGCTGTTTTTGTGGGAAATATTTATTTTCACATTTTATTAACAAGTGTGTAATTGAATATATTTATAATACGCTTGTATTCAAATAAATGCAAAACTTTTTTTTGATTTTCACGTTTTCAATCGTGTAACCAATTTCCATATTTCTATTTTTTATGAATAGATATAGAAGCTATCTTCGCATATTATTATATTACCATTAACAAGTTTTAACATGAAGTCTTACAAATGGCTTTTCTTGGCAACGCTTACCTTTATGACAAATATGTCCTTTTCCCAAGAGATAAAAGGTAAAAAAGTGCAAAACGCAGGAATTGTATCTGCGCCTACACAACTTACTGAACCACAAGTGCCGCTTATGTTGCGACAGGTACAAGGTTTAGGCACAACAATACCTGATTTTCACACAGATGTTGTTACATCACAAAAAATAGGTTCTTCGGCAAATTATTTTACCTATTCCAACAATGGACAAAAACAGATAAGCGTAATTAACGACTTAAATGTAGTATCTTTTGTTTTTCGCAACAACCCGAATGTAACAGGTGCGGGTAATTCTGGACATCTACGTTACAATATTTCGAGTGATGGTGGTATTACTTGGGCAGTTCCTTTTACAGGGGCAGGCATTGGTGTCCTCAACCCTATACAAACAGGACTTGCGCGCTTTCCTGATGGATTTTTGTTTGCGGCTCCATCAGAAATATCTACTACTACTACACGACTTGGGATTATTTCAACTACGCTTGATAATACAGCTAATATTTTTAATGGCTTTTTGCAATCGGTTGTAGGGCCAGATCTTTTCACAAATATTATTAGTCCTATAATTGAACAAGAAGACTATACTGTTAGCCCAATAATACGTGAACAACATGTAACAGAACGCATCTCAGGCGAGTTTTGGGCGACTATGTATGGTAATCATCCAAATAATGATACTATTTATGTGATGAAGGGGGCTTATAATAGCGTTTTGCAAAAAATAGAATGGATTTGTAATGATAAATTGAAGCCTGATTGGAACTTGGCAGTAGATGGTCAGGCACATTGGTTAATGCCTAAAATTGAATTTTCGCCAGACGGAAATGTAGGTTATGTGGCTGCTTTGGGCGATTTAGTAGGTGGGCAAGACTCTGCGTATGTGCCTATTTTATGGCAATACGATCCTCTTACAAGCAATTTTACGGGAGGTATAGAAATTCCTATCAATCTATTTCCCGAATTTACGACTTATATTAGCTCATTTGTAGATACTACAACAGGCTTACAAATGTCTAATGGTGCGCCTACTTGTGGCTATAACTTCGACTTATCGGTAGATACTTATGGCAATCCACATATTATGACGATTGTAGGAGCAAGTTCGAGTGGTTTAGCCACACATTCGGGTGCATATGCCATTGCAAGTGGTTTTGGGCTACAAGTAATGGATATAATCAAAGACTATACAGGTAGCTGGAATATGATAAAATTGGCAAATCAACTTACATTTAGAGAAAACTTAACAGGCTGGTCTATAAATACAACACTTGACCCTTCTATGCACTTGTCTCGTAGTGCAGATGGCGAATACATTTTCTATACTTGGTCGGATACTGATACCACAGGAAACCCTACCAATAATGAAAATAATGCACCTAATCTCAAAGGTTGTTTTTACAGTGTTACTACGCAGATGGTAAGTCCTGTAGTAGATTGGACTTATGATGATAATATGTGGGCGAATATGGCTCGTGGACCTAAAACATCAAGTCGTGTACTTGAAACAAACGGTACAAGCTGCCCAGGTCGCAGTTTTAACGTCCCTACTACCCTTGCACTGATGTCTGATTATCCTGACCCAGCGGTGGAAACAGATTTCTTTTATCTTAGCAATATCACTTACAACTGTTCAGATGCAACGGTTGCAGCCAGAATGTTCCATACTTGCCCGATGAATCCGATTACCCTAAGTGCAAATATGGTTATCGCTTCAAATGGACAAAACAATGGTAGTATTACCTTGAACTCAACAGGTGGAGTAGGTAGTTACAGCTATCAAATCCACAATCCCGCAGGAAACATCGTTGCAACAACAAGTAGCGCAACAGGGCTTCCTTCAGGCACTTATACCGTTATGGTTGCAGATAGCTTTGGCTGTTCTGACACCTTGATGTTGGCAATGAATAGTCTTTCTATCAGTGGAAATTTAGCTAATATTAGTGCTTTCAAAGCCTATCCAAATCCTGCATCAAATGTATTGAATGTGCAAATGACTTTGACAACTGCGGAAGATGTTGAAATTTCTTTGGTAAATACAGCAGGACAAACGCTTTTAAGCAAAAAAATAGCAAAAACAGGTATTATAAATGAAAGCTTTGATGTCGTAAATCTTGCCAAAGGCATTTATTTCTTGAAAGTAAATAATGCGCAAGGCAGTGCTGCTGAAAAAATTGTGATTGAATAAGTATTTATTGCCCTAACATGAATTCTTCTCTTTGAGCTATGTAAACCAAAGTCCTCCCATAAATATTTATGAGGGGACTTTTTTATTTGAATTAAAAGATAGTAATTGTTTAGGTTCTCGCAGATAAACGCAGATTAAACCGCAGATTTTCGCTAATATTTTTCACCTGCGAAAATCTGCGATAAATTAAGAGATGTAAATAAATTTAACCCTTCATCATTTTCTCCAACTCATGCACTTTTTTCGACAACTCTTCCAACTGACGAAAAATAGCTTCTGACTTCAGTTGTTGCCGATATTCTTGAACAGGCGAACCACGCCAAGCACTTTTTTCAATTCTAATGTCCTTAGAAACCCCCGATTGCGCCCCAATTTTTACGCCATTTGTGATATTAATATGCCCTACAAAACCCACCTGCCCACCTATCATGCAACTTTCTCCAATTTTGGTGCTGCCCGAAATGCCCGTTTGTGCCGCAATAACTGTATTTTTACCAATCACCACATTGTGCGCAACTTGAATCAAATTGTCCAATTTCACGCCATCACAGATGCGAGTGCTGCCCATTGTCCCTCTATCAATCGTGGTATTTGCCCCAATCTCCACATGATTTTCTATCACAACATTCCCAATTTGCGGAATTTTAGCGTATGTACCATCATTTTGTGGCGCATGTCCAAAGCCATCACTTCCCACCACAACTCCTGCATGAATCAGGCAGTTATGCCCAATTTCGCAGCCCATATATACACTCACATTTGCGTGCAAAGTCGTATTTTCGCCAATTTTCGCATTGTCGCCAATATAGGTATGCGGATAAATTTTTGTGCCATTGCCAATTTCTGCATAGTGTCCAATATAGGCAAAAGCCCCAATATAGACATTTTCACCGATTTTTGCCGTAGGCGAAATAAAACAAGGCTGCTCAATTCCTGTTTTTACCTGCATCATTTCTTGCGCCTTTTGTAGCAAAAAAGTGAAAGCATTATAGGGGTTTTCTACCCGCAACAAAGTAGCCAAAATCGGTTCGGTTGCCACAAAATCATTTGCCACAATCACAGCACTTGCCTGTGTGCTATAAATATGATGTGTGTATTTGGGATTTGCCAAAAAACAAATTCCGCCAGGCTTCCCTTCTTCTATTTTGGAAAGCGTGAAAATTTCAGCATTTGCGTTGCCTTCTATGGTAGCTCCAATGAGCTGTGCTATGGTGGATATGGGAAATTTCATTATCGTTATTTTATAAAGCGACTTCTTCTCCTTCTGCCATATAACTTTGATACGTATTCTTCACCAATTTATTTACCTCATCTATGACTTCAAAAAAAGTCGCCATTTTCTCATTGCTCACATTTTCATAAATGGCTTTGTTAAAGGCTTTTACGACATCTCTGGCAACTTGTCGTTTTTCTATGCCAAGCGGCGTGAGAAAAATACGCACAACCCGCCCATCTTTTTCATCGGCTTTGCGAGAAATCAGCCCTTTTTCTTCCAAAGTAGCCAACATACGGGTCAAACTACGAGGCTCCATACCCATCAAAGGCGCAATTTTGGTCGCAGGTGTGCCATTTTCTTCGTCTATATGAATGAGAACAAAACCAATATTTGTGGTAATATCTTCACGCATTGCACGCACATTGTACATTTTGGAAATGGCAAGCCAAGTCGTTTTTATATCAAAATCAGGAGAACGCATGTTTGGAGTTGAGAGTTGAAAGTGGAGAGTGGAAAGTTTAAGATGTATAAACTTATCAATAATAAATCTTATTTTTGTGGCAAAGATATAAAATAGCCTTCAACTTTCCACTATAAACTTTTAACTTTCAACTATCATGTGTGGTCGCTTCGCTTCTGTGTCTCGCAAGGAAATCGAAAATCGCTTTCAAGTAGGGGTATCCGAACAGGTATTTCTCGCCAATTACAATGTTGCGCCAACCAGTATTTTGCCCATTATTAGCTTTGAAAATGAGGCTTTTACGGTTCGGGGCATGAAATGGGGGCTTGTGCCTGCTTTTGCGCAAGACATCTCTGTGGGCGTGAAAATGCTCAATGCTAGGGCAGAATCTTTGCATGAAAAAGCCGCTTTTCGAGGTTTAATCGCCTCGCAGCGATGCCTCGTACCTGCCGATGGTTTTTATGAATTTGAGACGAGGGGAAAGCAAAAATATCCTGTTCGTTTTTTGCCCAAAAATGAAGAAATGTGCAGTCTTGGCGGTTTATTTTCTATTTGGAAACAGCCCCAAAAAGAAAACGAATGGCTTTATACATTTACCATTATCACCACCGAACCCAATGAATTAGTAAAGCCGATACACGACCGTATGCCCTTGATGTTTAACGCCTTACAAGAAAAAGAATGGCTCAACCCTGATAGGAAAAATTATGCAGATTTGACAGATTTATTACAGCCTTTTCCCGCAAGCGAAATGAAATGTTATCCTGTTTCGCCCTTGCTAAACAGCGTGAAAAACAATGGGGCGGATTTGTGGAAGTTGTATATGCGAGATGCCAATCTTTTTGATTTGGGAGGATGATTTTTAAGCCATTGTAGCTGTTTTAGATAGGCAAACCCTACAATACCATGACAAAAATGGAAGTATTATTTTTATCAAGAAAGAAAAATAAGGATTTATATGGGTTTCGTTTGTAGCGCAGGCTTTAGCCTGCGTTTAACAAAGCACAAGCTAAAGTGTATGCTAAAATCCCGTAATAATTTTTTTAGAACTGGGAAAATAATTGATTTATTCTGCAACGCCCTCGTTTGTGAGGATACAAATGGCGGCTCTTTGCAATAGCCCGTAATAACTTTCGATGAACCATATTTTTATATGAAAGCCATTTTAATGGGAGCAGTTTTTTCTTTTCAGCAAAAAAAAATTATTGTAAGTCCATTTTTTTTGTTTTTTCACTTTTTATCGCTATCATTGTAGAAAATTTTCTCAACCTCAGTTACTTTTATGTTATTTCAAGCATAAATAAAAGTAAGCCAAAATTGAGTGTTTTACTCAATCATATATTTTTTATCTTTTACAATCATGCGAACAAAGTATCTTTTGTCACTGATGATGCTGCCGGTTGTGTATTTTATTTGCACTGCCGAGTCTTGTAATTGTCAGGTTGACCCCACAGATTTCACCAATCTGAAAG
>JAAFHL010000093.1:0-3715 GCA_013298365.1 Bacteroidota bacterium
TGCAGAAACAGATGGATAATTAGGTTTTCCGACCGTAACAGTAGCAGAAGTACTTGCTTTGCAGCCGTCATCATCTGTCATATAAACGGTATAAGATTGGTTCAAAGCAGGACTTGCGCTAGGATTTTGAACAGCAGCAGAACTCAAATTTGTGGAAGGAGTCCACGAATAGGTAATAGGGCTTGCCGCATTTGACGCATTTGACATAAGTATGCCATTTACACCTGCACAAATCGTTATATCCGAAACACTTACTGTGCGTAATACAGTAGGCATTACTCCCCCCACAAGCGTAATTTTCGTAAGTCTCACATCATCTATGTCCCAACTTTCTTCTGTACGATTATTGGCAGCTACCATGCGAAACTGCACACTTGTAACGCCTGATGGAAAAGTAATCGTAAAATCATTTTCAGTTGTTGTAGAAGTTCCATTTACAGAGAAAATAGCATTTGAATTATACGCAATTGTGGCGGTATTGACGGGGGTAAAATTATATTTTGCATTATTTGCCACATTCATGGTAAAAGTCTTTTCCCAAATACCTAAACCATTTATTTGGGTTTCTACGTACAAATTTTCGCCTGTATCCATACCTGCGCCTGCTCCTAGAAAACCTACAGAAGATGCCACTTTCATGGTCAATAAAAGCGTATTATAAGTCCCAATACTTGTTACAGGGTCAAAGGTAATGGTACGAATAGAACCTCTTTGCCCCGAAGCATTATTCACCGAATAAGTCTTTCTCAACATATCATTTCCTGCTACATTTACTACACCTGTAACATCAACTCCGCTTATTCCCCCTGAGCCAAAAGTAGCAGGTGTCCCTAAGGTATAAGTCCATGGAAGGGTAGCCCCTGCACTAAAATTATCGTCTTTCAAAATTGTAGGTACTAATGCCGAACCTACAGGAATACTTACCGTAAAAGCATTGCTCGTAGCAGCCGTTAGCACGCCGCCCCCACATGTTCCTGAATAAGTTGCTTTAAAAGTAACGCCTGTTTGTAGGCTTCTTTTTATCTTCAAACCTGAAAATATCGCCTTACCAGCTACAACAGTAGCCGTAGCTGTGCTATCGGTTGTAACGGTAGTCCCCCCTGTTCCACCATACAAACCACAGCCCGAAAAAGTCAAAGTTACTGTGCCTGTACCACAAGCTGTACACAAAACATTTGCAGCCGTTTGTGTTTGTACTTCTATATTAGCAATGGTAGCATCTTGATTTTGCGTAGGAATCGTAGCCGAAAAAGCCAACTTTGTGGGAATACAAGCGGTTCCTATCGCAGGGGGAATCACATTTTCAACGGACATGTTGTCTAAAAAAATATTGGCTTCGTTTAACGTACTACTTTCCCCATAAAACATCATGGCATCAATATTTGTAGCACTCGCAAGTCCCGCCTTTGCCAAATCATCACCCACTTTTACCCCGTTTACCCATAAGTCGTAGGTATTCACTGCCACACTTTCTGCCCCACCATTATAGGTATAAGCAATTGTGGCAGTTGTATTATTGCCCATTATTTCTAAGGTATATTTAGTACTTTGTGCAATGCCCGTAGTGATAGCTGTCCAAGCTGCTCCATTTCTGTAATTTGTCGTAATTGCCCCAGATGCACCAAACATAAACCTCAACCCTGTAAACACTTGTGCGCCATTAAAGATATTTGGACTGTTATATGTTGCACCACTTCCCTGAAAAAAAGACCAAGTGCCTGTTGCTGCAGCATTTGACCCAAGATTCCCCCCCAATAACATGTCAAACTTGGTATAAAATTGCGTAGAAGCAGTATAACCTACAATAGGACTGATTTTATTGTATGAAGCATTTGTAGGTGCGGAGCCGCTTGCGATGCCACCTGTACCAAAAACAGGACTTGTCAAAGCTGCCTGCTGATATAAAGCACCACTACCTGTGCCTACCCTAGCATAAGTTGAGCCACCACCTACAGGATTAGGATAAAGTGTGGTACTTGTCCCAGAAGGTGTAGTTAATGATTGTGGAATAGAGCCAAAGTTTTGTAGAGCCGTCTGTCCCGATACATTAGCATAAAAGCAGGTCAAGAATGCAAAAAAAGCAGTAAGTTGATTAACTTTTGTAAAGTTCATATAATGAAATAGTAATATTCGTTTGAAACATGCAAAGAAACCATTTTCTCTCCGTTTAAAGACAATAGAATGAGAAAACGCAAAATCTATCTAAGAAGTTATGTATCTGTGTCATATATAAAACGTTGCAAAGTTAGCACTAATTTTATCGGCTAGAATTATGTGAGTATTAATAAAATGTGAATATATGCCTATTTTGCCACTTTTTAGGGAAAAAACAGACTTTAGATTGACTTTACTTGAGTTGAAAAATATCCTCTCAATTGTAGTTTCATTGAGTATATGTAAAATTGGCTGATGCAGTTTTGCGCAAATGAGGAGTTTAGACACTAAAATCCAAGAATAGAAAATTTAGCGTATCTTTTCATTTGGTAAAATGACGATGGGGAATATATTTAGAAACTAAATAAGTTTTTAAAGTTCCTTGCCACTTTTGAAACACTTTCCTAATTTGTTCTATTTGCAAGTTTTATGTCGCTGCGAATATTTCTTTGCAAATATTTTTATCATAAAAAAATAAATAAATTTGTTTTTTACATTTATAAGCTACTTATTTGCATAAATATTCAGCTAATCTACTAATATTTATCTCTTTTTTTATTTTTCACATATTCCAAAAGGCTAATTTTATGAACATGAAAACATTTTTTGAAGAAACTTTTAGCACAAAAAGCTGGGCAAATTCATTGCCTGTGCCTTCGCTACCTGAAATGGGGATTAATATTCCCCGTAACATGAAAGCCGCAACCTATATTTTGGCATTGATGCTTATCACAAACCTGACGTGGTACAGTGCTTGGAAAAAAGCAACAACTGCGCCACAAAATGAAGCTTTGTATTTAATGGAAAAAGCCAGCATTTATGTTACAGAAATTACCCTTTTTGAGCAAAAAGTGAGAGAAGTAAGCCAAAAATTAGCCGTTCCGCCCGAATGGTTGATGGCTGTGATGTATTCCGAATCTCGTTTTAATGCGGCGGCTGAAAATTTTCGAAGCAGTGGCGCAGTAGGTTTAATTCAATTTATGCCCGCAACGGCAAAAGACATGGGGATTTCTACACAAAAATTAGGAAAAATGACGCATGAAATGCAATTAGATTGGGTATATCAATATCTGAATATGTATCGGGAGAAATACGGTGATTATCAAAGCCTTGCAGATTTTTATCTCGCTATTTTATATCCCAAAGCCAGAAACAAAGAAGCCTGCTATGTGTTATATGCAAATCCATCTAAAGCCTATAAACAAAATATTGGCTTAGATGAAGACAAAGATGGGCGTGTTACCGTTGGCGATATTGACAAAAGAATGAAAAGATTGTATCCTTCGGCGTATATGAAAAAAGTGGCTGCGAACAAAAATTGGGCAGAAAAAAATCAGTAATTTCCAACATATAACATATTAATTAGAGAGAAAAGGAGATAACACAGATGAAAAACACATCTGCATTATCTCCTTTTTTTTCTGCGAAATCAGCGCAGCTATTCAAGCTTAACCTTCATCACAACAGGTTGATGGTCAGAACATTCAAACTGTAAATCTAGGGTTTTGACAGCAATTTTTTCCACATTTGGCGAAACCAAAAAATAGTCAATAATTACACG
>JAAFHL010000093.1:3769-13357 GCA_013298365.1 Bacteroidota bacterium
TATACTTTTTCCATACTTCGACAAGTTGCGGTTGTGCTGTCCCAAACATGTGTCCAGCCCTCTTCAGGATATGTGTCTTTCATGGTACCACCTTCCAAGGTATCTTTGGGCGCAAAACCTTGTACGCCTTGATAATGTGGCGGATATTGATTCCAGTCTGCCCCCACAATCACATAATTGCCCTTTTTATATTCCGCATCTAAGACCTCTTTCAACAAAGCCAATTCTGCCACTTTCATTTTACCCCCTGGGTCATACGCAGAATTATGGGCATTGATAATCACCAATTTCTTGCCATTTGGCAAAGGATAGTAGCATGTTGTAAAACATCTGTCTAAGTAAAAAAGATAGTCAGGAAATTTATAACTGTTTTTGTAAGCGTGTACATCAGCCATTTCAGGGCGATATTTACCAAAAGTTGCAATCCCGCCCAAGACATTTCCCATGGGATTTGTATAAGGTTTTGGGACAAACATCACATCATAGTTTTTGGCAAAAATATAGGCATAATTCGGAAATTTTTCTGCTACTTTTTGCACTTCGTTGATTTGATAACTTCTTCTTGCCTTGATGTCAATTTCTTGAAACAACATAAAATCCAGCGAATCGGACAAAGTAGCCAAAATATGCTGCACATTTTTCTCCACAATCGGCTGCTCGTTGCGCATATTTGTACCGCCATCGTAGAAAAAATCCATCTCTTTTCCGTTGCCCCCATAACCCACATTCCAAGTCATTAAGGTAAATTCCATTTTATCTATCTTTTCACCCTTGCCTTCTATTGGCATTTTTTGATATGCTGGTGGCTGAAAATCAGTAAAATACGCAAGTAACATCACGCTTACCACATATATAATGGGAAGTGAAAGTAATACAAAAAACACTTTTTTAAATTTTTTCATCTATGTTATGATTAACTTATTTCCTTCTCACTGCCTTTGCCTCTTTGAGCAAAGATTCATTAGAATTTGCTGCATTTACATACGAATAATTTCCTTTTCCTGCATTAGAAACCGCTTTTAACTTTTGCGCACGGGCAGCATATTCTTTTTCCTCAAAATATAAAAGGGAAAGATAAATATTATTTTCCAACTGATTTTGGGTTACCAATGAAAGTAACTCCTGCGAAATTTCTATGCCGCCATCTGTGGCAAGAATAATCCGATTGTTACCATCTTTGAGAAAGTTCTGTTTTGCCACTTTATAGGCGAGTTTTGAACCTTTGAGCACATCAGATTCTCCCGAAGATTCGATATTATCAATGGCTTGCAAAATTTTGTCTTTTTGATTGCAGGGCGTAGAAGGCAATACAATTTTGGCATTTCCTGAATATAACACAATCGAAACCCTGTCATCAGGGCGCAAAAGGGAAATCAAATAGGTAAAAGCCTGTTTGAGAACGGGCAATTTGTACGGCATTTTCATAGAACCCGAAACGTCTAAGAGAAAAACGAAATTAATGGGCGCAGCTCCTGCCAATTCCTCTGGCTCTACTACGGTCGGTGGTGGCGGCGGCGGTGTAACAGCAACTGCCACCGTATCTTTTTTGGGTTCTGCTTTGGGCGCAGGCTTTTCTTTTATATCAGGTGCTTGCGATTTTATTACCACCCTTTTCACCGTATCTTGCGGAACGGGTGCAGGTTCTGCTTTTTGAGGCGCATCGGGACGCACAGGCTGCGGACGCAAGGTGAGCCAATGCGGTTCTTCGTGCATTTTGAGCATGGGCTGGTCAGATAAATCCACAAATTTGTTATATTCCATGATAATTCCTGCGCCATAACGATTATAATTTCCCAAAAAATAAGCATTATAGTAGTAATATTCTGCCCCATACGCTGTATAATTGCCAGGTATATAGGGATTTTCTAAATATTCATGCACAATTTTCACAAAAACCTCCGATTTTCGGATAGCAGCCGCATACTGGTCAAGCGTAGCCACATCTGTAATACCTTGTGTATAAACGCTTCCATTGGAGCGCATATCTTCCAAAGCCGTTTCCATCAAAGGCAACTGCTCCTCTACGGCAGCTTTATCGCCTTTTTTCAAAGCTACCAATACATTTCGAGCATATAAATCAAAGGTTAGCAATTTATTTCCCGAACGAATATACGGATTATTGAGATTGGGCTGCACAAAACCATTTTGAACACGGCGCAACTCATAATACATCAAATCTTTGGATTCCGAAAAATCATGCAATAAAATCTGTACCCGATGCAGCAAACGATACCCTATTTCAAATTTTTCGTCATCTAAATATGCGCCATTTAAGCAATATTCTTCCAAATTTTGGCTCACATTTTGAATTTCACTGATAATTGTATATAATTCGTCTATTCTTTCGTGCAAAACCTGCAAATTTGAGGCATCAATATTGGGCATTTCTTTTTTGATGGCAGCATACAAGTCTTCGGGCAAAGGGTCAAAAGCTGCTTGGTCTTTCATCACAGGCGGCACTTCAAATTTGAGGGCAGTACTTTTTTTTGCCTCAAAAGCAAGCCTTCCTGTTTTGTCAAAAGGCGCATCTTTGTAGTAATTATTGATGTCTTTGTTAAACTTCTCATATTGCTTGTGAAACACCCGCAAAGCATGAATATTATCATTTACATAAATCACATAGCGGTTGAGATACTGCTCGGTAGGCATATCTAATGAGGCATATTGTGCATATAATGTATTGACTGACAAGCAAATAAAACAAACAAAAATATTAAATCGCATATATAATAGTGGATAATTGAGTATTGAAAATGGAAATATTAATAGGTAACCCATTTGAAAAAATGGTTGTTTGAGAATTTTTGCGGATTGTATTTTGAAACCATTTGTTTTCTCCATAAAGCAGGGTTTAAACCCTGCTTTATGGAGAAAACTACAAAAGTTCTGTATTTGGATTCCAAAAATAGGCATTAAAATCAATAATCACATCATTTTCTACCTTAATTCCTTCAGCCGCCAATCTTTCTTCCATAGAAGGTGAAGCAAAAGCATGTTTTCCCGACAACTGCCCTACCCTATTAACGACCCGATGTGCAGGAATATTACTTGTTTTGTCCGCACTATTCATGGCGTAACCCACCATACGCGCGCTCCTTTTTGCCCCCAAGTATTCTGCGATTGCGCCATACGAAGTTACTCGAGCAAAAGGAATCAATTTTACGACTTCATATACATCTTCAAAAAAGTCTCGTTCCATGATGATTGTTTATCTAAAAAGCAAAATTAGGGATTTTCAGGTAAATAATACATATTTTATTTCACTTTACATAGTCAAGACCGCAAAATAGATGCTTTACAAAGTCAAACAGCACATTTACAACTTACCCTATTTCTCACAGAAAGAGAATTGCTACCTTTACTACATTACTTTTTTGCGATAATTATGAGTTACAAAAAAACGAATAAGATAATGTCCATTCTGTAAGAATCCAGAAAACTGATACTGAATCACTTAGCTTTTCTGGATTCTTACAGAATGGTAGTATTTTTTTACTCATTTATACTTAGTAGCAAAAAAATGTAATAGGTTTGGGTGTTTTGCTATACATTTGTCGTGTCAAAAGAATAATCTCAAATATTAACTTATATGAAAGAAAACAAAACCTACTTTCAAGGATTAAACGCACTAAGATTTTTTGCGGCATCAGCCATTGTCATTTATCATGTTTGTGGCGAAATAAAAAGTCCTTTTGCTGCATTAAACTCATTTGCGCATAACCTCCCCTTAGCAGTAGATTTTTTCTTTTTGATTAGCGGCTTTTTGATTGTATATTTACTCATGCAAGAAAGAGTTAATAATTTAAAAATCAATATTTTAAATTTCTATATCAGGCGTTTTCTACGTATATTCCCGCTATATTTTTTGGTGGTAGGCATTGCATATACAACTTATCATAGCAGCAATCCCGAAGTTGATTTTACAAAATATACTTACTTTTGGGGCAATTTCTGGATGATTGAAACAGGTAAATGGACGGTTGAAATGTTAAATCCTCTTTGGTCTATTTGTATAGAAGAACATTTTTACCTCATTGTTCCCTTGTTAATGATGTTTGTTTCCAATAAAAAACTGCACTATTTATTCATAAGTATCTTTGCCATCAGCTTTTTTTTCAGGTTTTATACATTTTTTGCCGTAGAATACAATTGGATGACCATATACGCACACACCTTAAGCCGCTGTGATGTGTTGGCAGTAGGCGGCTTGTTAGCATATTACCATTTTCATCATACAATACGATTCAATTTGAACCTATATCTGCTACTCATTCCTGTGATATATTTGGGTATGTTAATGGGAATAGTAGATAACTCTGATTTTACCACATTATTCTTTGCTACTTGCAAAAAATATGTATTCATTCTCCCCCTTCTGCTTATTTTAATGGGCGTTATATTCAATGACAATATACGTATTATCAAATACTTACAAAATCCTATTTTCAATTATTTAGGCAAAATTTCTTATGGGATTTATATGTATCATTCCGTTTTGATAGGTTTCTTGCTAAGATACGATTTTTATCCCAAAGCATTGTGGGTGCAAATTCCCCTTATTTTGATAGGGACAATAGTGATTGCATCGGTATCTTTTTTTGTCATTGAGCAGCCTTTGCTTAACCTAAAAAATAAGTTTGAGTAAAAATATTGTTAAGCTCAAAATAGACGATACTCAAAACGATTGCAAAAAACGATTTTTTCCATTTTTCGCATAATTATGCAGACAAATGACATGTTCACAAATCCAAACGACATACTTACAAAACGGTCGTTGTGAGAAATAAGCATCTCCGTATCTTTGTATTATAAAATTGTTTAGTTCTCTGACAATTTTTGTGGAGACAAGCCTCAAAGCAGAGATTTTTGCGTAACGTAGGGGTTGCAACCCCTACGTTACGCAAAAATCTACAAAAACTGTCAGAGAACCAATTGTTTAAAATCGATGGTTGATAAAAAGGCTGTTTTTCCTAACATGAAAATATACCTAACATCATTGCTAAATAACCAATATCAATAGGACCAAATACGTTACCCTAACTACTTTTTGCTTTCCCCAAAACCTTGTCTGTTTATTCAGATGAGGTTTTTTTATTTAAAAATATCATTAGATATCTTGCTACATGGTAACATACGCTTTAGCTTTTGTCATGCCAGCGAAACACAAGCTAAGGCGTATGCAACAAACTGCTTTCTAAAAGATATTTTTGTCGAAAAAGCATGATGGGCTTTATCCCTTATTACTTTCGCAAGAAGTGTAATATATAATTGACATAAAATAAAACAATCACTTACGGATTTTAGCATATTGATAACCAATACTTTATTTAACTCTCAATTTTCAATTTTCAATTTTTCATTATCCCCGCTTTTTTCTACATATATTTTTCCCTGCAAAATCCATATTTCTCCCTACCTTTGTAGCGGAAACAAGAGGGTAACTGGAGCAGGAAAAAGGAGTAAAACTTTCCTTTTTTCTCCTTCCTTTTTTCCTAAAACATCTTTATTCCTTCTTTCAAAACATGAGCGATCAAATCAAACACGAATGTGGTATCGGAATCATACGCCTCCTCAAACCTTTGGCGTATTACCACGAAAAATACGGTTCAGCTCTTTGGGGCTTACGTAAAATGTACCTGTTGTTGGAGAAAATGCGGAATCGAGGGCAAGATGGCGCAGGTTTTGGCTGTATCAAATTAGATATGCCCCCTGGAATGCCTTATCACGCCAGAATCCGAGAAGTTGAATCCCCACCGCTTAACAATCTATTCAAAAAAATAGACCAGCCGATGGCAGCACTCAAACAAAAATATCCTAATGAGTTTTTGAATCCCGATTTTCTCAAAAAAAACTACGACTATGCGGCAGAGGTGATGATTGGACACCTTCGTTATGGCACACATGGTGGAAATAACATCGCCGCTTGCCACCCTGTTAGTCGCATGAACAACTGGCAAAATCGTAGCCTGATGGTCGCAGGAAATTTCAACATGACAAATGTAGGCGAATTGATAGAGAAGTTGGTGGAACTTGGACAGCACCCTCGCTATACGACTGATACAGAGACAGTTTTGGAGAAAATAGGGCATTTTTTGGACGAAGAAAACAAAGAACTTTATGCCTTTTTCAAAGCAGAAGGTCATACAGATGCAGAAATTGCAGACCTTATTTCCCAAGAATTAGACATGTGCAAAGTATTTGAACGCTCGGCAAAAGTATGGGACGGCGGCTATGTGATGGGCGGATTAGTAGGAAATGGAGACGCTTTTATTGCCAGAGACCCAAGCGGAATCAGACCTTGCTATTTCTACCACAATGACGAGTTTTTTGTAGCAGCCTCCGAAAGAGCCACAATTTGTACAGTATTCAATTTGCAACCCGAAGTTATTCAAGAATTGCCCCCAGCCCACATTATTACCGTAAAAGCCCACAACAATCAGATACAATGCCGCCCATTTATTGCAGCAAGAGAAAAGAAAAGTTGTTCTTTTGAACGCATTTATTTTTCTCGTGGCACAGACAAGGACATTTATAAGGAAAGAAAAAATCTCGGTAGGTTTGTGATTCCCAAGATATTAGAAGCCATCAATTATGAATTAGAAGATACCGTTTTTAGCTTTATTCCCAATACAGCCGAAATCGCTTTTCATGGCATGGTAGAAGAGTTGCAGGAATTTATAGATGGACACAAAATTGAAGCCTTGCGCCGAATAGGACCTAATGCCGATGTAGCAGAAATCCGCCGCATCATCAATCAGCATCCTCGTGTAGAAAAAGTGATTGTCAAAGATGTAAAAATGCGCACCTTTATTGCAGATGACGATTCTCGCAGCGATTTAGTTTCGCATGTATATGACACAACACCTGGCGTAATTGTCCCTTTCAAAGACAACTTGGTGTGTATAGATGATTCTATCGTAAGAGGTACAACCTTGAATAAGAGTATTTTAAAGATTTTAGGACGCTTAAATCCTAAAAAAATTGTCATTGTTTCTTCTTCGCCACAAATTCGCTATCCCGATTGTTATGGCATAGATATGGCACAAATTGGCAAACTCATTGCTTTTCAAGCAGCAATTGCCTTGCTCAATGAAAGAAATATGGCGCATGTCATTCACGAAACCTATCAAAACATTCTTGAATTGAAAGCAACAGGTAAAATGCACGAGAGAAATATGGTAAAAGACATCTATGCACCTTTTACAGAGGAAGAAATTTCGACAAAAATTGCGCAAATCCTTAAACCAGAAAACTTTCCAGTTCCTGTGGACATTGTTTATCAACCTTTGGAAAACTTGGCAAAAGCCATTCCTGACCACTTAGGCGATTGGTATTTTTCGGGTAATTATCCTACGCCAGGTGGTACAAAAGTATCAAATCAGGCGTTTTTGTATTATTATGAGAAAAAAGACATCAGAGCATACCAAATGACCATAATTTAACATATATAACATAAAAAATAGGGCTTAGGAATGAGTGAAAAATAACTTGTTAAAGTTTATCCATTCTGCAAGAATCCAGAAAACTGATACTTAAACACTTAGCTTTTCTATATTCTTACAGAATGGTTATTGAGCTGCCCCCACTGCGTTGCATTGAGCCTGCCGAAATGAGCGGCGCCGAAGTGTGCCGAAATATGGTTGTTTTATTTTTCACTTGTTCCTTAGGAATGGGTATAGAATAAGTTCCTAATATTTTTTTTATTTGTAGGGGTTTACTGCGTAACCCCCTATTATATAAGGGTTTACGCAGTAAACCCCTACGAAAAATGGGATATTATTTCATACATATTCCTTATGCAGCAAAAAAAATATTTTATGTGTTATTATATATGTTTAAATGCTATTTTTTATTTTTACGCAAAGGAAAAAGACAAAAAAATCCATTTTTCACTGATTTTCTCTTTTTTTCTTTGCGTTTATACCTCTCTTTAATAACATGCACATCAAACAACTCAATGCCGCACAATTACGTGATTTTGTCGCTTCGGCTACATTTCAAAATATGCCAAATGTGCCAATTTCTCAGATTCGGGGGCTTTCTCATGCGGCAAATCCTCGTGCAGATGCCACAGATATTTTGTTATTTTTGGCAGAAGAGAATGGCGAAATGTTAGGCTACTTTGGTATGTTATCCGATTGGATTTATTTGAACGGCAAAGCCGAAAAAGTGGGCTGGATGAGTTGTTTGTGGATTGACCCAAAAGCTCGGGGAAAAGGCGTTGCTAAAGCCTTGATAGAAAATGCCTTACAGGCTTGGGACGACAGAATGATGGTTACAGAATTTACGGTTGAGGCAGGAAAATTGTATCATAAAATGGGCATTTTTCAAGATTTAGCCATTTCGCAGGGCATTAGAATCTATGATTTGCAAAAATGGGATTCAATTATTTTGGCAAAAAAAACAAAATTGCTTCCTTTTTCTGCTTTTTTGAAAGGAATTTCTTTTGTTACAAAACCTTTTTTTGCTTTTTTTCGACAAAAAAAACAGAGAGAAAACCTACTTTTTACGCCC
Organism: Bacteroidota bacterium; assembly: GCA_013298365.1. Lineage (GTDB taxonomy): Bacteria > Bacteroidota > Bacteroidia > J057 > J057 > JAAFHL01. The sequence goes on from JAAFHL010000093.1 coordinate 12,284, forward strand.
ATAAATGAAATAGATGAAACTGCAAATGCCTTTATTTTGAAAAAAAATGAAGGAAATTTATTTCAAAGAAGCGAAAAAGAATTAAATTGGCTCACACATTTCCCTTGGATTGCCCAAATGCCCGAAAAAGATGATATTGCAAAGCGATATCATTTCTCTGCACAATCCGCTGTTTTTGAGCAAGTTTGGATACAAGTCAAAGAAAAAAAGGCTAATAAATTAGTGGCTTGTTTTATGCTTTCCTTGCGAGAAGAAACGCTAAAAACACCTTATTTTTTTGCAGAACACACCTATATTACTGAAATTGCAGAATGGATTTTATCATATATGTATGCAAAAAATGCAAGCATTTTACTCACTTTTCAGCCCGAATTAGTAACGTATTTTAAACAACATCATTCGCTAAATCTTTATATCCGAAATGCAACACGCCATTATATGCTTTCTAAAAAAATTCAAATAACTGAAAATAAAATATTTAACATACAAGATGGAGATGGGGATTGCACTTTTACTTAAAAAACAATGAAAATTGAAACTTTTACCGCCACAGAATTAGCTGCATTTATTGAATCAGAAAGGTATAAAAAAATGCCTTTTTTGCCGATTACGCCTTTGCGAGCGATTTCGCAATGTGCTAATCCACAAGTATATACGAAGGATATTTTGTTATTTTTGGCAGTAGAAAAGGGCGAAATGTTGGGCTATTGTGGTATGTTACCTGATACAATGTATTTCGCTGATGGTAGCAACAAACGAGTGGCATGGATAACGGGCTTATGGGTAAATCCTGCGATGAGAGGCAAAGGCATTGGCACTTTTTTGGTTAAAACGGCTTTTGAAAATTGGGGAAAAAGCATGTATGTAACAGAATTTGAACCCAAAACCCTTCCTATTTATGAAAAATTGGGTTTGACTTTTCTACATAGCTTGAATGGACAAACGCTATACGACTTAGGAAAATGGGCGAATTTAGTTTTGTTAAAATATCCAAAACTTGAGAAAACAGCTTTTTTACTGCATTTTTTGGGCAAAATGACACGTCCTTTTTTTGCATTATTCAATGCCAAAAGG
>JAAFHL010000094.1 GCA_013298365.1 Bacteroidota bacterium
CACAAGATTCTCTATGCCATATCCCAAAATCGCTTGTGTTTTTTGCTCATTTGCCACAATTACAAAGCCCGCAGGATTCATGTTAAATATATACAGTAAGGTGTCAGTGTCCATTACTTCGGCACGCATACTGGCTACATTTACATTTGCACGAGCAGCGACATTTGTGTTTTTTAGGAAGAAATAATTTTTAGCTACTTGTTGTGCGGCAGCAAGCGAAACTTTTTGAGCCGATGCCTGAAAGCTAAAAAGAGTGGCAACAGTAAGTAAGCAAAGTGTTTGAAAAAATGATGTTTGCGTTTTCATAAAAATAAAAGATGAGAGATTGTTGAGATAAATTATACTAAGTTGAATATGTATCAGCTTATTTGATAGTTGATGAAAGGAAAGAGAAAAAGGTAACTGTTAAAAAAAGATTTTTTTGACGACCTAAACAAAATACATATATAGAACCCTTCCTCAAATCATTACGTTAATATGCGAACAGCATCATGCTGTTCGCTTCCCAACAATACTTCTTAAAAATAGTAGGTATCAATGCTCAGGAATGAAAAATTAATACATCTGTACTTTTTTATTCAAACAAGCCAAAAACAGCACTTCCACTGCCCGACATTGCTGCATAGACTGCCCCTTTTTCGTACAACTCCGCTTTTATTTTCGCCAATTCAGGATATAAGCTGAAAACAGGCACTTCCAAATCATTTTCCAAATATTTCTGCCAAGTATCCACAGGCAAAGACAAAATCTCCCCCAAATCCCTCGAAGCATCACATTTTGTATAATCTAACGCCTTATAAGCCGCCACAGTCGAAGAATGAATCGGCGGCGTAATCAATTCGATGCGATAAGGCAAATCTATGTCAAATTCGTGCAAATCTGTGCCAATGCCTGTCGCAAGCATCGGTTTTTCGTAGAGAAAAAAAGGAACATCAGCCCCAAGCTGTGCCGCCATTTCTGCCAATTCCGCAATAGAAAGCCCTAAATTAAACAAACTATTTACGCCTTTTAAGGTAGCCGCAGCATCGGAAGAACCGCCCCCAAGTCCCGCCCCAGCAGGAATATTTTTTTTCAAGAAAATATGAACAGGCGACAAATCAGGAAAACGTTTTTGCAACAAACGATAGGCTTTTATACACAGATTTGTTTGTATATCTCCTTCAATTTCAATGCCTTCCATCTCTAATGAAAGTTCTCCTGCACTTTCTGTGAGTTGTAAAGTGTCGCATAATTGCGGCAAAGGATACATCAAGGTTTCTAACAAGTGATACCCGTCAGGGCGTTTGCCCTTGATAAACAAGCCCAAATTAATTTTGGCGGGAGGTAAAAATGTATATTGCATAATAGATATTTAGGTGGCAAATATCGGATATTTTACCTTATCTTTGCAAAAAATCTATCTGCGGTTGTCTGTCAAAATCAATTTATATTTGCAAAAATGCAATAATCTATGAAACAAACGGTATTATTTTTTCTACTTGTTCTTTCGCTCTCGCTCTTTTCTCAGCCCAAAAAGATATTATTTTTGGGAAATAGCTACACTGCGGCAAATAACCTGCCTTTAACATTGTATAATTTTGCGCTTGCCGCAGGAGATACGATTACTTATGATTCAAATACGCCTGGCGGTTACACTTTTCAAGGACACAGTACAAATGCTACTTCTTTGGCAAAAATAGTTAGTCAGGCATGGGATTATGTGGTTTTGCAAGAGCAAAGTCAAATGCCTTCTTTTCCCCCTGCACAAGTCGCTACTGATGTTTTCCCGTATGCAACTTTGTTAGATAGCTTGATTCACGACAATAATCCTTGTTCGCAAACGGTTTTTTATATGACTTGGGGACGCAAATATGGAGATGCCGCAAATTGCGCAAATTATCCACCTTTATGTACATATGATGGCATGACGGGACGTTTACGAGACAGTTATCTGCAAATGGGCGATATGAATGAGGCACTTGTTGCGCCTGTGGGCGTGGCATGGAAGGCTTCTCGTGCGGCAGATAGTACCATTAATTTGTGGTCATCTGACAATAGTCACCCAAGTGTGGCAGGTACATATCTCACAGCTTGTGTATTTTATGCCACCATTTTTGAGAAAACACCCATAGGAAACAGCTTTATTTCCACTCTGCCCGCAGCAAGAGCAGCTTTTCTACAAAATATTGCACATCAGGTCGTTTTTGATAGCCTTACTACATGGAATATAACTGTTTTTAATCCACAAGCAGCTTTTGTAGCTTCGCAAAATGGTTATGAGGCTATTTTTAGCAATAATGCGCAATATAGCAATGCTGCAACATGGGATTTTGGTGATGGAACAAGCAGTACTGCCCTCAATCCTTCGCACATTTATGCTATGCCTGGCACTTACAATGTTTCACAAATCGTAACAAATGGCTGTAATCTGTTTGATACTTTGATACAAAGTATTACGATTTATGCACCTGTTTTGTCTTGGCAAAGGGCAAATACTTTGGGTAGCGGCATGAATTTGCCTTATTTGGAGGAATATTGGGGCGGTAATTCTGCCATTAATTATACCAATTATTTGGATTTGAGCCTTTTGCCTACTTTCAAAGATGATATTGCGTTGATGGCAGAAATGAATATGCAGACCTTGCGTTTGCCTGTTTGTTTTAGTGCTTGGGAAGATGGTGTTGCGCCTTATGACATAGATTCTACCAAATATTTTGCGGCAATAGATTCTTTTTTGGTGTGGACAACTGCGCAAAATATGAACCTTATTATAGATTTTCATCATGGAAGATTGTCTAATGCAAATGCTGCAACGGAAATTCCTCGAATAGCCGATATTTGGCGACAAGTAGCGCAAAGATATGCAAACACAAATCCCGAAAAAGTCTTTTTTGAAGTGTATAACGAGTCTTGGGACGTGGATTCTACGACATGGAGAATCGCCGCAAATGCTTTTGCAAGTGCGATTCATGCACAAGCACCGCAGCACACTATCATTGTAGGCGGTAGCGATTGGAACAGCATTTCGGGTTTGCAAAGTTTGTATCCTCTGGGCGATTCAAATGTCATTTATACCTTCCATTTTTATGCCCCGATGATTTTCACGCATCAAGGTGCAACTTGGGTGGGAAATCCCGTTGCCACACAAGGGATTCCTTTTCCCTATAACGCTGCTACTATGCCTGCGATGAACCCTTTGATTTCAGGCACCTGGGGAGAAAATGCTTATAATACTTACGCAACATATGGCAATGTGGCAACTTTGGCAAGTGCAGTTGCGGCAGCTAAAAACTGGTCAAATGTGCATCAACTTCCGATATATTGTGGGGAATGGGGTTCTTATAAGTCTTTTATTCCAAACGATGGCAGTCGTTGTCGCTATACAGAGGCGGTAAAGGATATATTAGATTCTTTGGAAATTCCGTTCACGTATTGGGAATGGAATGAAGGTTTTAGCCTTTTTGATGGTGTGCCAGCTATCAATAATTTGTCGCAGTGCATGGCAGACATTTGGGGCATTACGATTATAAACGTAGCAGAACCGATTGTGTCAAAAGTTTCTATTTATCCCAATCCTGTTGCAGATAGATTACATATTTTAGTAGAAAATGCAGCAAATACCGATATGTTTATTTTGGATATGACAGGAAAACAAGTTTTTCAGGCACAATATACAAGCGAAATCTCGGTAAAAAACTTGCCACAAGGCATGTATGTATTGAAAGTAGCAGGAAAAAGCGTGCTATTTGTAAAGGAATAAGGTTTTGCTAATTTTTACGCTGATGTTGCAGATAAAAAATCATTATCTGCGATATCAGCTCTCATCTGCGCCCATCAGCGCGACAAACTCTCATCTAAAATCCACTGCAAAACCGCTAAAACCTTGTGCGGCTCGGCAAAGGTAAGTGGCACATAATTAGGGTCTATATACAAAGTATTGTTTTCTAATTTGAGAAAACACCACAAAAAAGCCGTTGTAACACAGCCATACATTACTTCACAAGGCTTTCCTTTTTGTTGATTAAAAAGACGAGCTGCATACATTTCTGCGCCACATTGTGCAAGCCCCCGATTTACATTGTCATTTTTGGCTTCTACCAAGCAAAAAATTGGTGCAACAATTTCTGACCTATTTGCAGCCGCCGACAAAATAAAATCGCAAAAGCCATTCAAATCTTTGGAGGTATCAACTTCAAAGGCATAGCCCGAAAAAGTACTGAATTTGTTGGGATTATTTCTTCTCAATTCTTTCAAAACGGGCGTAATCACAAATTCGGATTTTGCCTTTTCTGTATCAAGATGCTCATTTTTAGCATCTTCCAGATTTTCCAATAAATGATTGCTTACACTTGTTGGCGCAAAATATTTTGGCATCCAAGTCTGCATAAGGTCTTTTACGCCTAATATTTGGTCTAACTGTGCTAATTTCTTGAATTTATTGTATGCCATGATTTCATCTACTAAAAGTTTCACAAAGATATAGTATTTTTCGCAAAAATAAAAGCTACTTTTCTTAGACAAAAACGTTATCTATTTAAACCATAAATAATTATCCCATGAAGACACATTACGTTCTTTTCTTGTTTTTTGCCTTTTTTTCCTGCAAAATAAACGCTCAAAATTGGCAAGCGATTTCGCCGCAGCATATTTACAACTACCAAGTAAATGCAAATATCAATGCTTTTTATAACACAAAAATCAATACAATGGTAAATGTTTTTGTGGATAGCATAATAGCAACAAATGGAAATCTAACGCAATATGCCTTAAATACCGTTTTTGATAGAGAAGTTCCCGAAAATGGGCAGTATCAAATTATTCATCAGCCGCAATTTTTGCAAAAAGAAATGTGGGTTAAAAATGATACTTTTTTCTTCCAAAATCCTGCAAATCCCCAAATCATTCCAACAAAAGCACAAATTGGACAGACTTGAATTTTTGATACTGCGCAAAATATTACGGCAAATGTAGTTGATATACAAGCTACTACGACTTTTGCGCAGGCAGATTCTGTCAAAATTATGGTATTAAGCACAAATGATACGCTTATTTTATCCAAAGAATTTGGCATTATTCGTTTTCCTTTTGCCTATAACAGCCCGTATTTTTATCAGCTTGTGGGCATCAATGACTTGCATCTTGGGACAACTGTGCCAATGTTTGAGGATATTTTTAATTTTGAAGTCGGGGATATGTTTGAGTATGAAAATATGGGTGATATGGTGCCTTATCCTCATTTTGAAGGCATTTCTAAATATGAAATTGTAGGGAAAGATTTCTAGAATGGCGTTTTTACTTATGATATAACAGGAACTAGCAAACAAACCGTTTATTATTGGGCGAACAATACCACACAAGTTAGCTATGATACTATCATAGGTTCAATCACTTATGATATTAGTCAGTATGAACAAAATGTCAATCATTTGAATTATCAACCTTATCAATTTATCTCTTATAATGATTACGCTGCGCCTCTTTTGGCAACAACAAACATTGAGGACACCTTATTTATGGACTATTCGACTATCTTTCGTAGCGCAAGGAGATATGCTATCGAATGTAGCTCATTTGAACTTACTTATCCTATGCCAGATACACTTTGTAATGGTTTGCAAGGTGATTTTTTCTTTGAACATGGCGAAAGCTTTATTACAGCCAAAGGCTTAGGTTATATCTATGCAGGAAGGGGAGATATTTATGGCTCATCTAATGAAACACTTGTCGCCTTCCGCAAAAACGGCATTACCTACGGCACATTTACGCCTGATTCTCTGCTGATTGCAGGGATAGAAAATAGCAAAAACACCGCTTTTTATCACGCATTTCCCAATCCTACTACGGGAAATATTACTTTGTTATTTGATAAAGAAGATAACTATCATGGAACAATTTATAATGTATTAGGCGAAAAAGCATCTTCTTTTTCCCTTGAAAATAAAAAAGAACAAGTCATTGATTTACAAGATTTTCCTGTGGGAATGTATTATCTTGAAGTGGTCAATAGCAAAGGAAAAATAAGTGTTCAGAAAATTATAAAAAACTAAGACATCGATTTTTCCTAAAAGCACCTATCTGCGACATTGGCTCTCATCTGCGCCTATCAGCGAGACAAACTCTCATCTAAAATCCATTGCAAAACTGCCAAAACCTTGTGTGGCTCGTCAAAGGTAAGTGGCACATAATTAGGGTCTATATACAAAGTATTGTTTTCTAATTTGAGAAAACACCAAGAAAAAGCATTTGTTACACAGCCAAATATGATATCTTTATTCGCATTTTCTTTTTCATTAAACAATTTGGCTGCATACATTTCTGCGCCACATTGCGCAAATCCTTTTTCTATTTCGCCATCTTTTGCCTCTACGAGACAAAGAATAGGAGCAGTAACTTCAAATTGTTTGATATTGGCAGAAAGAATATAATCACAAAAACCATTCAATCCCAAATCGGCATCTACTTCAAATTGATAGCCCGAAAAAAAACTAAAAGAATTAGGGTTACTTCTTTTCAATTCTTTAATAATAGGCACAACAATACTTTCTGATTTTGCCTTCTCGCTTGCTAAGGCTTCATCGGAGGCTTCGGCTAATGCTGCAATTAAAAGTGGGCTGATTGTTTTGGGCGTAGGTAATTGAAGGGGCAACCATTTATCCATTAGGTTACTCACCCCAAAATCTTTATTAAGTTGCGCTAATTTCTTGTATTTATTATATGCCATGGTTTGTGTGTGAAAAGTTTTACAAAGATACAATATTTTTCATGAAAATAAAAGCTACTTTTCTGCCTCAAATCACTTCAAACTTTCGTCCAAAATCCATTGCAAAACCGATAAAACTTTGTGTGGCTCGTCAAAGGTAAGTGGCACATAATTAGGGTCTATATACAAAGTATTGTTTTCTAATTTAAGAAAGCACCATAAAAAAGCCGTTGTAACACAGCCATACATTACTTCACAAGGCTTTCCTTTTTGCACATTAAACAATGTTGCTGCATACATTTCTGCCCCACACTGTGCAAGTCCTTTTTCCACATTGTCATTTTTTGCCTCAACCAAAAAGAAAATCGGTGCAATAATATCTGCCCTTTCTGCCGCAGCCGACAAAATAAAATCACAAAAACCATTCAAATCTTTTGTATCATCAACTTCAAAAGAATAACCCGAAAATGTGCGAAATTTAGCTAAATTATTTCGCCTCAATTCTTTTAAAACAGGGGTAATGATATGTTCAGATTTTGCTTTTTCTGTACCTAATGGCTCATTTTTTGCATCTTTTAAGCTCTGCAACAAAAAAATGCTTATATTTACAGGATTAAAAGCATCTGGTAACCAAGTTGCAGATACATCTTTTACGCCAAGTTGTATGTCTAATTGCTCCAATTTCTTGTATTTGTTGTATGCCATGATTTTATCTGTGAAAAGTTTCACAAAGATATAGTATTTTTCGCAAAAATAAAAGCTACTTTTCTTACTCAAAAACGTTATCTATTTAAACCATAAATATTTATCCCATCAAGAAACATTACCTTCTTTTCTTGTTTTTTGCTTTTTTTCCTGCAAAATAAACGCTCAAAATTGGCATTGTTTTATAGACGACAAAAACCGTCTTGTAGCAATACAAAACGGTCTTTTATTGGATATTTTAATGAAATTATTGTTTTGGCACAGGCTTAGGAGCAGGTGCTGCCGATGGTCTATTGCCTGACATAGGCGCAGGTTTTGGTGCGGGCTTTGGTGCAGGTTTTGGCACAGGTCTTGGCTCTGGTCTTGGTGCAGGTGGAAGACTTCTGGTAGTAGAATCCGCAGCAGGCTTTTTATCTTCCATTTTTGGGGCAGGAATTGGCGCAGGCTTAGGGGTTTCTACAGGCTTTGTTTCTTCTGGCAAAGGCATAAAAGCAGGCACTTTGTCTTTGGGATTGCCTGTTTCCATATAATGTACAACGAGGCGCACACGGCGGTTTTCCTTGCTTGCTACTTCTGATTTTTCTTCTGAAACAGGACGAGTAGAATTGTAAGATTTTACAATGATTTTTGAGGCAGGGAAGCCATATCCCATAAGCACTGTTTTTACAGCAGCAGCACGCATATCCGACAATTTGGTATTTCCTTTTTCTGCCTTGCTAAGCTTATCGGTATGACTTTCAACTTCTATTAAAGAATAGTTGAAAGGAATCGTTTGCATAAACTTCTCCAAATAATTCCACTCCTTTTGTTCCATATCATGTTGCCCTGTCGGGAAAAACACGAAATGATTTAACTTCTTAGGCGTAGGTGTCGTAGCACCTGTGCTTGATGACGTTTGTGCGAAGATGCACATCGGTACAAACATCAATATAAGTATGAATATTCTCATCATATTGTAAATTAAAATTATGAGTTATGAATTATAAGTTATGAACAAAAAATCCCGAACATGTAGTTGATAGTTGAAATGAGTGCATTGAAATTTATATTAAATAGATTATAATTAAAAATTGAACCGTTAATTACCTGATTCGTTTTTCAACACATACTTATCTGCGAAAATCTGCCACACATCTGCAAAAATCTGCGAGACAAAAGTAGAATTTTTTTTATTATCTTATTCAGAAAAAATACAATATTTTATGGCTAAGATATAGAAAAAAAAGTAAATAACTGATTATCAAAATATTAAACTTCTTTTCTAAGCCTTGCTACCGAAATATTTAACTGTTCTCTATACTTCGCCACCGTTCTACGTGCGATATTATAGCCTTTTGCATTCAACATATCTGTAATTGCATCGTCAGAAAGTGGGTCTTTTTTGTCCTCATTGCCAATAATCTCCTCTAACTCCGCCTTAATTTCTCGGTTTGAAACCATTCCATCAGATGTTTCTATTCCTTCTGTGAAGAAAAATTTAAGTGGAAAAATACCAAAATCCGTTTGCACATATTTACTATTTGCCACACGACTCACTGTAGAAATGTCCATACCGATTTCATCTGCAATATCTTTGAGAATCATTGGACGCAATTTGCGGGCATCGCCACTTGACAAGAAAAACTCTTTTTGCTTGCCTGCAATAGATTGCATCGTATAAAGCAAGGTAAATTGTCGCTGTTTCAAGGCATCAATGAACCATTGTGCAGAGTCTATTTTATTTTTGATAAATTCTAATGTATCTTTTACCTGCTCATTTTTCGCACTTTTCTCCATGCCCTTGTAATCCTTGTACATATGATAATACTGCTTGCTCACACGTAGTTCTGGCGCATTTCTGCTATTGAGTTTGATAATGATTTCACTAAATTCTACCGTCAAAATAAAATCAGGGACAATATATTCATGTTTGATAATCGTTTGTGAGTCGCCAGGTTTGGGATTGAGCTTGGTGATGACGTTATAAACCTCCTTCAACATATTTTCGTTGATATTGAGGCGAGCCCGAATCTTAGAAAAATGTTTTTTGGTAAAATCTTCAAAATGATCTACCAAAATTTTGATAGCAAGTTCCACAGGGCGTGTTTTTTCCTTGCGTTTGAGTTGTAAAATCAAACATTCTTGCAAGCTCTGTGCAGCAATGCCTGGCGGGTCGAGTTCTTGTATTTTGGACAAAACGCTTTGCGCCTCTACGAGGCTAATCGAAATGCCTTGACGAAATGCTAAATCGGATACAATTTGCTTCAACGGGCGGCGAAGATAGCCATCTTCATCTATATTGCCAATGATATGTTCTGATACAATCTTTTCATTATCATTAAAATACAACATAGCCGTTTGCTCCATCAACACATCATACAAGGATTGCATCTGAATAATGGGTGCTTCATAATCATCATCATCATCATTATGTTTTGACGGCAACTGTGTTTTGTAATCATATGCATCTGCTTGCAAATATTCGTCAATATTTACCTCTCTGTCATTGCTTTCAAAATTATCTACAACCTTGCCATCATTGTCTTGATTAGGGCTGTCTTGATAGGGGCTGTCATCAGAAGTTGGTGCAGCATCGCTATAATTCATGTCACTCTCATCTTCTAAAGCAGGATTTTGCTCTATTTCCTCTTTGATACGTGCTTCTAAACTCACAGTCGGCACCTGCAACAGTTTTATAAATTGTATCTGTTGTGGTGAAATCTTCTGAAGAAGTTTGAGTTGCTGATTTTGCTTGAGACCTGCCATGAGTGTTATGTAAAAATATCGAGAATTATTTTAAGGACGATTGCGTTTAATTAATTGTGTGCCAAATTAATATTTTTTTACATATCTATCACAAAAAAAGATTAAAAATACATAAAAACTACCCTTTTTGTGTATTACTATTGTTTTTGCATATTGTTGGGGCAAATATATTACTATTTAATTGATTAGCGATAAAAATATACTATCCTTTCTCTGCCAATATTACAGGGTTTGGACAAGTGCTACAACGTACAACGCATTTTTACACACGTTGTTATTTTTTTTGACAAAACATAATAACGCAGGGCTTTCTTCCTTTTTTACCCATCATAACACGTAAACATCAAAAAAATAATTTCGCTAATTCATATTTTATGCCTATTATTGTACCTTGTTTAAACAAATTAGCAAGTAGGAGAAAAAGAATAGATAGAAATATTTTATATCACATCTTTCCTTATAGGAACAATTTACACCTATTTTTCTCAAACGTTTTTTAGCTACCTTTTTCTCCTATTCTATATTATAAAAAAATAAGTGATGTATAAAAGACAACTCATTTCTCAAAAACTCGCACTGCCTGATGCAACTGCATTGCGAAATATGATAGTAGCAGGGGAAATATCTCCCGTACAAATTGTAAAAGAATATGCAGAAAGAATAGGCATTTTTCATTCACAGCTCAATGCTGCGGTAAAAGTTTTCAAGGAAAAAGCCTTAGAAGAAGCTGCTAACCCGCTATCAGGACCCTTGTCAGGCATTCCCATTAGCATAAAGGAAACCTTTGGTATAGCAGGTGAAACAGTTACTTCTGGCTCAAAAAGAGGCGTTCATACGCTTTGTACAGAAGATTCTACGATTGTTGCAAGGCTAAAAGCAGCAGGGGCAATTATTTTGGCTCGTAGCAATACGCCCGAATTTGCCATGTTTCCCGAAACCGACAATTTATTGATAGGCAGAACGAACAATCCGCTCAATTTAGATTGCACACCAGGCGGCTCATCAGGTGGCGAAGGCGCATTAGTAGGTTCGGGTTGTAGCGTGTTAGGGGTTTGCTCCGATATAGGCGGCTCTATTCGTTATCCTGCCGCTTTTTGTGGGGTTGTGGGCTTCAAACCTAGCTCAGAATCGGTGGATAAAACAGGCACTTTTCCGCAAGTCAATCACTTTGCCGATTCTTTGTTGGCATTAGGTCCTATTACTCGCTCGGTAAGAGATGCTAAATTGGTTTATAATATCATCGCAAATAAGCCGATTCCAGAAACTGCCCCCAAAGCGTTTAACGATTTGCGCTTATTTTATCCGCAAGTATATAAGGAAAAATTGAGAGACCCCGAAGTTTCCGGTGCAGTAGGCATGGCACAAGCTCTGTTATTAGAAGCAGGAATGCAAAAAACGCACAGCGATTTTTCAGAAGCCTCACAACTTTACTTAGACTTTAATCAATTAATTGTCAGTGCTTTTGAAGGTTCGATGAATGAATCCTTGATGAAGGGGGTAAAAGGCGCAAAAATTTCTTTGATTCAAGAAAGTTTTCAGCAACTGACAGGAAAACCCACGATTCACAACTGGTTGTATCAAATGTTTTTGGCTTTTCCGTTATTTCGCCCATCTAACAAAAAACTCAAAGCCATTATTGCTCGCACAGAGGAGGCTCGTAATAAATATTATAAGCTATTGGGTGAAGATGGTATTTTGGTTTTGCCAACGGTAGGCGTATTAGCCCCTAAACATGGTGAAATGTTGGCAGAATTGCGCAAACCTGGCATCGTAGAACCCATGAAACCTGCCGTTTTTTGTAATATGCTCAACCTACCTGCAATCACACTGCCTGCATGGAAACACAGAAGTCCCGCATCAGGTTTAGTGCCAGGGGTGATGCTTGTATGCTCGCCTGGAAGCGAAGGCGTTTTGTTTCAGGTAGCGGAATGGTTAGAAGGAAGGATATAGTTATTATTCATTTTTTTAGTATGAAACAAATTATTTTAGGTTTAATCTTCTTTTGGGTGCAATCGCTTAGTGCGCAATATACAAAGAGCGAACTAAGCAAACATCGGCGTGCTGTGGAAAAGTCTTTTAATGAAACGACCATAATCATTAGTTTAGATACCATTTTTGAGAAAGGCAATCCCGTGGGTTTGGCTAAAATAGGCAAAGAAAACAGCATAAGTATTCGCAATTTAGAAGACAAAGAGCTGGTTTTTATTCGAAAATCAGAACGCAACGACAGAAGTCTATATACCTTTAATGGAACCCTTTCAACGGTGTTGCAGCATGAAATAAGAGGTGAATATTGGGACGAAGTAGCAAAATATCCGCAAATATTGTTACAAAAGGGGGTGATTTTGAATGGACAATTAATGGATAAGCCCTTGGGTAATTTTATTAAAGAAAATGCCATTTTTACTGCGGCAGTTCAATCTCATTTGCGCATCATTGACGAATCGAGCAGGTTGGGACGTGTTGCGGTGAGCATGAACACTATTTTTAACAAAGGTGAAAGATATGGGATTATCAAAAAAGTGGGAAGTGATGGCGTGAGTATCCGAAATTTGGCAGATAATGAGTTGATTTACCTCAAAAAAGAATCTTTTAAAGGCGTAGAAGATTTGGTTTTTAACACAAATGGACAATTTTATTTGGTTTTTATCTTTCATAGCCTCAACAAACAGGCAGAGCTTGATAATAGCAATGTGTTTGTGGGCTTGAAAAGTCATGCTGAAACCGTTATCAATGCAGGGCTTATTCAAAATGGGGAGCTTGATGCTGCCGCCGTAGATAGGTTTGTGCAATCGCATGGCGCACAATTCAGCAAAAAAAGAGAAAACAATGAGATTTCTTCGATTTTTGGTAAGGCGACTACGGGCGAAAACACAAAGACAAAAGCAGGCAATATGACCACAAATGGCTATATTGAACGTAATAAAAACGCTGCTATTTCGCTGAGTTATGACAAAATAGAGCAAGACTTTAAGGTGATAGGCATGGTAAAAAGAAGTATGGGCATGTCTATGACAGGGGATAAAATCAATGTTATCTCTTTTAGTTTTCCTAACGCCACAGGAGTTGCTGAGGCACAAGCTGCCTTGGCAAATGATACTAAATGGACGATTATAACAGCTAAAGACGGTAAAGAACATACGCTAACAAGCCAAATAAAGGGCA
>JAAFHL010000095.1:0-6002 GCA_013298365.1 Bacteroidota bacterium
GTTTGATTATTTTGCTGCTCGTCTAAATTGGCGACAAAATCACGAGGCTGCATTTCATTTTGACGATTTGTATAACGAGTAATTTCCAAATTAAAATCCTCATCACTGGAACGAATAAGCCTAAATGAAACCCTTGCATCGGTATCCATCACTTCTCTTTGTTCGTATGTAGCATTTTCGTAGGCTTGATAAATAGAATAAATCGTTTTCGCCCCATTAATTACTTGTAACCCTTTGACAGTAAAAGTATTAGCATTTTTTCCTACATCTGGAATACGCTTAGTAATCGCTGTAATTCCATTGTTAAAATACCAAAATGTATCAGGTCTTCTCAACAAAGTTTCTACCATTTTTTCATTATAATTCGAGGCATATAAGGGGTTTCTTACATTTTTGAAAAAAAGATTGAATTTATATTGCTTGAAAAATTGATGAATGGTTTTGGGTTTGAGTAAGAAAATATAAGCCTGCGTTCTCCCCTCAAATTGCAGCATATCTCTGGTAGATAAATAAGACTTATCCGAATTATCTCCATTTTTATACCTTTCTATGTCTAATTCAATGTCTCTATCTTCTGGATAATAGTTGTATTCTAAGGGGTTATTCGCAACAATTTCCTTAAATTTAAACTCAATATAATCCTTTTTTATACGATTTATATCAATTACCAACAATTCAATATTAGGGGCATTTTCTTTGTTAAAAGAAGTTATTGTATCATTTATCTCTGCATTATAGTCTGCAGCTGTAAAAAAAATGAATTTAGCTTTCCCATTTTTTTCCAAATGTGTAATTAATTCTCTATATTTAACATTAGACCTATCATTTTTCCCTTCTTTTCGACTGCCATTTACGACTGTTGAAAAATCAGCAATAACGGAATTAAATTCTTCTTTTGCGATTTGTGGATAGTCATTTTCAGCTAAAATCACCTCTTTTCCCTTAAGTTTTCGTATTAATTGACCCTTTTCATCAATAATAATATTTATCCATTTTGATTGAACGACATAAAAAATCTCTTTTCCCTCGACATCAAAGTTGGAAAAAATAATATCACAAGAGCTATCATCTTTTCCATCAGTAATATAGTTTTTATACGATTTTTTTTGGCTATAAAACGCTAAAAACCATATAATAAAAGCGTATCCTTTGTTTTGAGAGATGTCTTTATGTTTATAAAAATCTATATCATCTTGATTTTTTTCAAGAAGTTGAATTAACTCATTATCAAGTAGTTTATAAAAAACAGATGTTTGCATATTTTATATCGTTGATTTTATCATAAGAAAATAATTCCCATACTTCTGCAAATTAACACAAAAAAGAACAACTTTTCTAATTTAGTAGTCATTTCACTGATAACGGTTCACTAATGACTGCTAACTGCTCAACATCTTGCCATTTTTTTCTTTTTCCCAATCTTGCCCATTTTTTCGATTTTCTCAATATATTCCACCGAATAAGGGACTTTACAAGCCGTTCCACCCATGTCCACATACACTTTACCGATTTCTGTGCCTATTTTTTTTGCCTTTTCGGTAAGGGCAGGAATGTGAGAACCGATTGCAATAACAAAGCCATTCATCGTGTGTCGCACTCGATTTGGTGAAAGTGCAATTTCTTGTTTGATGCTATCCAACAAGTTTGACAAGGTTTCTATGTCCAAATCTTTGTCTTCTTTGATAGTTGCCAAATTTGAAAAAGTTGCCCAGCCCGCACTTGCGATGTTTTCGACTTCTGATTCTATCCATTCTGTTGCCAATTCCCAACCAAATTGACTTTCAGATGCAACCCAAGGAACGGTAAATTCGCTTAAATAAGACCAATATGCACCCTCGACCCAATGTTGCAAATCAGCTTTTGTGATTTGCTTTTCATCAGCAATCAAACCCGCCAAATACATCGCATCTGAATTGCCTGTATCATACAAATCCAAAGACAAAGCATGATTTTTCTTTATTCGCTTTTGAATTTTCTTTAAATCTTCCACTTTTACGCCATAAAAAGGCTCTTTTGCCCCATGTTTTACCAGGACTTTTTTGATGCTTTCGCTACCTAAGGTAGCTAATTCGTTAAGAACGGATTGTACTGTCATAATTTTATAGCTTTAAACCAAAATGTGTTCAAAATTACAATTATTTCTCATAAAAGACAATATTTATAGTAAATAAACCTATATTTTTAGTTACATAATAGCTTTTTTATCTATTTCTCGAAAAAACAGAAAAATAATTGTATCTTTGCTTCATCAAAACAAAAAAACTATGCAAACAGCAACTTTCAAAGAATGGGATTTGACGAGCCTTGATAAAGCTTTTGGGCTTACCCAAATATTAGATACCGAATGTGAGGTTTTACAAGACTGGCAAAAACTTGCAGGCAGCTTACCTATTTCTGACTTTGAAAAACAGATTTTATTGGATTTACAAGCACCTTTAACATGGGGTGGAAAGTCTTGGAATGAGGTTGAGCTTGAAAATAAATTTATTAGCCCACTTATTATGGCAACGAAAATAGATGACCGCAAAATTGGCTATTTTTTGGAACGTCCTTTAGAAGGAATCGTTGGCGAATACAAACTTTCGGGCATAGTTGATGGCATTATTTCAAAGGGTTTTCGAGACCCTGATGTTCCCTTTTTCTGTATGCACGAATACAAGAAAAGCGTTGGAAATCAAGGCTCTCCAGATGGACAGGTGCTTGCAGCTATGCTTGTAGCAAGGGAACAAAATAACAACGAAAAGCCCATTTATGGCATGTATATCGTGGGTTTGATATGGAATTTTATGGTTTTGAATGGAAATGACTATTGTGTCAGCAAAGATTATAATGGCTCTAACGAAACTATTTTCGATATTTTTAGAATGATAAAAGCGTTGAAACAAATCATTTTACGAGATTTGCTATAAATTCCTGTATGTTAGAATAGGTGGTAGCGAAAGTTTTCGCTACCACTATTTACTAATTCGCTTATTTTACCACAACCCTTTGTACATATCTGCTCTTTGTCGTTTGCAACACAACATTGTAAATCCCTGCTGTAAATTTATTGGCAAAGAAAAAATATTTGGATTCTCCCGCAGGAATTGTCCCTTCAAAAATCGTTTGTACTTTTTTGCCGAGCATATCATACATATCAATGCTTGCCGCTATGGGTTTGTCCATTTTTACAGGAATGCAGGTCAAAGCTGATGCAGGATTGGGAAAAATAGGCATCATTGCCGATTCGCTTATCCCATTTTCCGTAGCAACGCCTCCCAAAACCTTGAAATCCCAAAAACCATTTGGCGCAGTTATCGGACGTACTTGTTGTTTGCCGCTTGTTGCAGTCGCATCTATGTAATATTGTATTTCTGTACCTACATTTTGCGCAGGAATATTAGCCGTCCACATATTTTGTCCTATATTTGTCATCGCAAGTGCCATAAAATTGCCCGTATTATTGAGACGATACATGACATTTGCAGCAGAAATCCCCGTTCTATGTTCTATCAAAGCCGTTATATTGTAAGGGCTTGTACTATTATAAGTATCATCTAATGCTTGGTGAGAAATAAGTAAAGGATTCTCTACGCCCAAAGTGTGGGTAATGCAATGAATTGCGCCACTTTGTTGTATGATGTCATTACAAGGAATACCGACAATGTTGTAATTAGGCAAGCTTTCCTGCAAAATACGCAGAGCCGTTGTGTCATATTGTGTTTCATATATGGGCAAAAGTATCATTTTATTCACAAATATCCAATTTGCATAAGTTCTATACGCACCCGTTGTATTGGGATAAGCCCCGTTTTCAGGCGGTTGTGGGATACGTACAACTTTGTAAGGCGTGCCAAAAACAGAATTGTAATTTGCCAATACATATTGCAAATTTGCTTCGATTTGAGGACCATCTGCCACACCTTGCGGATATTCGCCTACTAATAAAGTCTCCTCATCTAAGAGTTTGATGTGCATGTCTATATGATGAATCCCATCATACGGCAAGGTTTCCATTTTAATGTATCGCCCATAATCAATTCCCAAAAAACGGTGCATAATCGAATCTACTTGCTGCTCAGTTTTGGCAGAAGGGCTAAATCCTGTGCCTTGATTTTCATTTAGAATAAGTTTAGAAGAAAAACCTGTACCTCTCCCATCTGACATAAAGTTACCACCTGTTCCAACCAAATCATTGGGTGGCGTTGTGGTAGAATAATGTGGAATATTGTACATGCTCGCAATCGCAGCAGGAATTGTATCATCTTTGGGACGTGGACGATTATAAATCCAATCTACAAAAAGCCTATCTGCTACCCCATTTTCATATACCGTATTTCCGCCATAGTCCCGCAGCCATATCGTATTAAAAGGTTTCTGCAAAAAACCTACATTCGTCATGGGAATGTTATTGCTGCTAAGATTAGATTTTACCGTATTAGAATCTGTACAAACGACTACAACTTGACATTCTTGCTGCGCATTTTTGATAATTTCTCGTAAAATGGCAGGAAAAGAAGTCCATGTAATGAACAATGTCTGCACTTCTTCCCATTCTGCGGCGGCTCTTACAGGCGATGTAGGCGGTGTTACAATGGCGTTTAGGCTCATGGTAGGCAGATAGGAATCGTCTATCAGTGCCTGTTCTTCACTTGTCATCTGATTGGAATAAATTTTTTCTACTTGTGCAAAAGTGATGACATGCAGGAAAAAAGTGGCAAGAAACACAAAAATGTATTGTTTTTTCATAGAAATTAAAAATATGTTTCGTTTTGAAGGACAAAGATAGTATTTTTGTCTCGCAGATGTGCACAGATAGGAGGAGATTTCGCAGATTTTTTTGCTTATGAAATTTTCTGTTGCTATTTTTTGCATCATCTTTTATTCTGATACATTTATTATTTTATAAGTTTTCTATTTTTTATGAAAAAAACATACATCTCAATGTTTCGTGCCTCACTTTTCGCTTTGGCAATCAGTCATTTATCTTTGCTATCTGCACAAATAGATGGTACACTTTCGGCGAGTGAGAACTACCAAACTTATTGCGCACAGAACAATCCTACGGGTTTTGGAGATGCCACAAATGGCAGCGTAATTGAAGCGCAATCGGGTTCTGAACTTAATGGAGCTTACGCAAAAGTCGTTAATGGCGTGTTATACATTATGCTTACAGGTAATTTGGAAAATTTTTCCACAGGTGCATCTAATCGCATTGAGCTTTTTATTGATGCCAAAACAGGGGGGGAAAATACGATCACGAACCAAAATCCCATTGTTACCGAATTTGAAGATTTGAACAAAATGGCGGGCATCAAGTTTGACACCGATTTTTCCGCAGATTATTGGTTTACGCTTGCGCCAAGTTATCAAAATACCAAACATAGAGTGGCGATGTATTATGCAGAAATGGGAAATCCTAATGGCTTGGTTGATATTCCTTTGCCAGATGTAGATTTGAATAATACAGGCGGACCCTACAATTTCACTTGGGCAAATGGGGCTTTGGGCTGGAACAACTCAAATATAGCAGGCGTTTCACCTACGGCGGTTGGAAATGCAGCAAGTGTTACAACAGGCTTTGAATTTGCCATTCCTTTGTCCAAAATCGGTAGCCCGACAACAAATATCAAAATATGTACTTTTATTAACAGTGCTGCACATGATTATGTTTCTAACCAAGTGCTATGTGGTTTGGGTGGCACAGCCGCTAATTTACAAAGTCCAATAGTAGGGAATCCCAATTATTTAGCAGGTGTAGATTTTAGCAGTATTGCGGGCGACCAATATTTTGTTATCAATCTTACCTCCTCAGTAGAAACGCCTTTTGAAGCAGGTGTGATGAATATTTCGCCCACTTTGGTTGAAAATACATTTGAAGTGCGCTTAGTTGCAGGCAATCGCCTTGTACAATCTACGAATGTTGAAATATTTTCTTTAGAGGGAAAAAAAGTTAGTACGCATGTTTTTGATACAAATGTAGGCGAAAATGCTTTTACGATTTCTACCCAAAATCTGCCATC
>JAAFHL010000095.1:6012-13277 GCA_013298365.1 Bacteroidota bacterium
TCAAAGTAAAAAATGGCAATTTCTTTGGTTCTGAGAAGATTGTCGTGAGTAAATAATCGGCTTATACATACTTCTTGAGAAAGTCATTTCTAAGAGACAAAATATAGCGTAGCGTTTCGTTCAGCTCGCCATTAACCCACCCGTTTTTTGTCTTTCGACAAAAAACGGGTGGGTTAATGGCTATGATGAACAGAACGCTACTTTCGCAAGATGTCTATTACAAAATCTGTACTAAAACAAACCTAAAACCCGACCACTTTTCAGGAGATTCATAGTTAAAATCTTGATTAATATTTGTCATAGTCCCAAATACTATTGCCGCTGTTAATATCTTCATCCCATAGGGTCTCATCTGTACAGATATACAAGTTATCAATTTTGTTCATATCAATTACACGCCTTTTGTTAGGCAAACTTACCTTTTTGCGGCGATAAATCGTTACTTTTTTTGTTTTACGCATATTAAAAATGTTAATCGTGAATATTTTACGTTTTATTTAGGAACTACAAAGCTAGCTTTTTTCAATTATTTTCAAATAGTTTTTTTTCAGGTAGAAATAATGACAAAAAAATGCCTACTTTTGCAAGTATTTTCAGAAATATTTTCAATTATGCGTGATAAAATTACACAAAAGACATTCAACCCCCTTGTTTTAGAAAAGACGATTGAGGAGGACAAACAAGGGCTTGCGTATTCGCAAACGAGCGACAAAGTATTTGAAAAAAAGGCTTTTATAGAAACGTATGGCTGCCAAATGAATTTTTCGGATACGGAAATCGTGGCTTCTGTACTCACAGATATGCAATATGGCTTCACTTCTAATGAGCATGAAGCCGATGTTATTTTCATTAATACATGTAGTATTCGTGAAAATGCCGAAACGAAAGTTTGGGCAAGACTAAAAAGCCTCAAAAAGACCAAACAACAAAAACCATCTTTATTAGTAGGTGTATTAGGTTGTATGGCGGAACGCTTGAAAGTCAAGTTATTAGAGCAAGAAAAATTGGTGGATATGGTCGTTGGACCAGATGCATATAGAGATTTACCTCGTTTGATAAGTGAGGCAGAAAGTGGGCAAAAATCGGTAAATGTATTGCTTTCTCGGGAAGAAACATACGCCGAAATTGCGCCGATTCGCCTCAATTCGAATGGCGTTTGCGCTTTTGTAACGATTATGCGGGGCTGCGACAATATGTGTACCTTCTGTGTTGTGCCTTTTACAAGAGGTCGTGAGCGCAGCCGAGATTTTACTTCTATTCTAAATGAGTGCCAAGAACTTGTAAATCAAGGTTATAAAGAAGTTACTTTGTTGGGGCAAAATGTAGATTCTTATCATTATAAAAACGAAGAAACAGACGAAAACTGCAATTTTGCGCAGTTATTGGAAAAAGTAGCATTACTTACCCCCGATTTGCGAGTTCGTTTTTCTACTTCTCACCCCAAAGACATCACAGACGAAGTGCTTTATACCATCGCAAAGTATGAAAATATTTGCAATTATATTCACCTACCTGTGCAATCTGGCAATAGTCGTATATTAGAAGTGATGAATCGAGGCTATACAAGAGAGTGGTATTTGGGCAGAATCGCCAAAATACGAGAAATCATGCCTGATTGTGCCATTTCTACGGACATTATCACAGGTTTTTGTAGCGAAACAGAGGAGGAACATCAAGAGACAGTTTCTTTGATGCAAGCCGTAAAATTCGTATATGCCTTTACTTTCACCTATTCTGAAAGACCAAATACGCCTGCGGCAAAACGCATGAAAGATGATGTGCCAGAAGAAGATAAAAAACGCCGCCTGGCAGAAATCATTGATTTACAAGGGATTCATTCCAAAGAAAATAACTTATTGGAAATTGGTAAAATATGTAAGGTCTTAATAGAAAGTAATTCTAAACGCTCTGACAAAGATTTTTGTGGACGTAGCGACCAAAATAAAATGGTGGTTTTTCCTAAAACAGGACAAGAAAAAATAGGGGATTACGTATTTGTGAAAATTGCAGAAGCAAGCAGCGCAACCTTGAAGGGTGAAAGAGTGTTTATATAAAAACAGAAATTATGATTCATAAATATGTATAAATACCTCATTATCAGCCTATTCATATTAGTAGCTTGTGAGTCAAATATAGACAAACAACAGCGTGCTATATCGGATTCTCTTCGCAAAGAGGATTCGATTTTGGCAAGATATGTAGTGAATCACCTTGCGATAAAAGTAAAAGATACAATTATTGGCGATTCCATCACACAAAAAGATACTTTAAAAGGCACTTTTTCACTTCCCACCCTTAGCAAGGAACTAAGAAAGCAAAAGCCGATTCCCCTTGTTAAAAAAGATACTTGTGTGGAATAAAATGGGTGAAATTACTCACATATTCCTACACTTATCTGCGATAATCTGCGCTTTAATTTGCGAAAATCTGCGAGAAAAAAAATAAAAAATGGCACAACATAACGAACTTGGAAAACAAGGCGAAGCACTTGCAGCAGGCTTTTTGGAAACTAAAGGCTTACATATTTTAGATAAAAATTATCGTTTTGACAAATCGGAAATAGACATAGTCGCTTTGCAATTAGAGCCTGCAGAGGTTGTGTTTGTAGAGGTCAAAACCCGCAGCAGCGAATATGCGGGCTACCCCGAAAACACCATAGATGCCACAAAAAAACAACATTTATTTCGTGCGGCTGATGCGTATTTATATGAAAAACAACTACTTACTGTTCCAGCACGTTTTGATATTATCGCTATTAGTATGCAAAATCCCGAGCATCCCATGATTCATCATATCGAAGATGCGTTTCGATATTGAGCATTTTTCCTTAGAAAAATGCCCTAACTTGCGCCCTTCCTGTATGAATTGCAGCTTGTCCTTGCGATGCTCGCCCTTCATATGTGAGCGAAAGTTCCATGTCTTTAAAAATAAAATAGGTCAAAGTGCTTTGCCATATCGCATTAAAACCAGGTTTTAGGCTTTCCAATAGTTCGTAATTAGCTGTAAAATTAGCCCCATCTCCTATGTTATTTTGTGTAATCCTAACTAACTCTAATTTAGTATTGAGATTATTTCTATTTTTAAAGTTCCAACGATTTTCGAGAATAATTTTGTGCATAAATAGCTTAGAATCAACAAATAAGGAATCATTGAAATTTTGTTTATTTTTGTATTGATAAGCACCTGAAATGCGTAACTTACGATTGAGCTGCCAATTAAGTTGTGGACGAGTATCGAAATAATTGATGGTATAATTTCTTGCAGGAAAATTAAGTGCGTATGCAAACTTTCTTCCTGTATTTGACTCAATTTCAATGCTTTTGTTGTTGTCCAAAGTCAAACGTTGTGCAAAAGTCCAGGTTCGATTGCCCCTTGTTTCTGCGCCTGTATTGAGAAACTGCTTTTGCTGATTATTTTGATAAGCAAAACGAATATCTCCTTTTGTAGAATTTTGAAAAAAAGTAAATTCCTGCCGAAAATTATAGCCCATATCTATCAAAGCGGTATCATTTTCCCTTTCTCGTAGCCGAACAATATAGGCAGAAATCGAATTTTCTCTTTGCTTACTTTGAGATATTCGCAATGTTGTATATGTTTTAAAATTCCTAACTGTTTCTTTAGCTATATTTTTTGATTTTGGAAATGTTTTCTTTAAATCCCAGCGCATATTTGCTTGTAAAGCGGGTTTTGTAGTCGGCACAAGCCTTTGTGTAGGCAAAACACTCCGAATATAGTTCGCTGCAAGTAGATTATTTGACAAAACAAATTCATTCACGCTTTGTATATTATTGCTATCAGCATCTATCCATTCATGCGTGCCATAGCCAGGAATTACCTGTATGTATTGCACATCTCTTTGCGCAATTTGTTCGGCTGAAATTTCGTAAATAACATTTAACGTAACAAGTCTATTTTTAGGAATAAAGGTTGTTTGTAAATTTGTATTTAAGACTCTATTTGTGTTCAAACCTGTACGTAAAAAATTGGTATCCAACACGTTAAGCATACGATAAGAAGTTGTATTTAAGATTCTAAATACTTCGGAAGGTGTATATCCCATTTTGAAAAAAGCCGTATAAGCTACTGATTTTTCTCGCAATTTTTGGGCATAAAACTCCTTATCATAACGATAATTTAGCGAAATATCCATCAAAAAATGCTCATTCTCCAAGGTTCTTAGATAGGGTTTTATATCATAAAAAATAAGCGAACCTAATGCTGCTGAATCTGCAGTATTTTCTTTTTTGTTCTCAATCCAAATTTCCGTTCCTGCTTTTAGCCACTTATTTTGATAAAAAATATCGCCTTCATGTCTTTGCCACATCGCACTCCGAAAAATAGAATCTTCTTTTGCTAAAATATTCGTATAAGTATAATTTCCTTGCAAAAATTTTGAAGAATTACTCGAAATTGTATAAGCCTGCCGAAATGCAAAACGTCCTGAACCTGTTTGACGAATCCCATTTTCTGTTTGCAGTTTTATATTGTTTTTATACGAAAGCGATAGTTTTGCCAAAGCAATATTTTCATTAAAACGTTTGCTATTTAGCTCATTAAAATTCCAAAGTCGTCCATATTCTGCTTTGTAAACCCTGTCCAAGTTATTGAATTTTTGTGCAACAAAACTATAACTTATATCCGTTGTTAGTAACAAAGAATCTTTGAGTTTTATATTTTCCCATTTTAGCCCAGAAAGATGCGCAAATGCTTTGTTATCTTCATCATCTTTTGAGGAAAGTAGGTTTTTATCTTCAATACTCAAAGCATTTTCGGTATAAAATTGTAACTTTGGCGTAATTTGAAATTTGAGATAGACATCTGTTGTCTCCAATTTTTTGGGTAAAATCCAAGGCTTTACAGGCATATAATCGCCTTGCAAATTGCCTAAAGAATCAGGTGCAGTCCACTTATAAACATAATTATTAAAACCCGAAATATCTCTTTTATATTGACCTTTACCTATCCCTACAAAAGTAAAAAAAACTCGATATTTTGCTACTAATGAATCGCTTGTATATACAAAAACACCCTGATAATTGATTCCATTTACAAGTGTATCTTGCTTGAAATAAAAAGGAGTTGCTCTGTTAAAATTGCTATCTAAAATTGCGCCAGAGGTATAAACAAGCCCACCTGTTGCATCTCCCATCGTTGCCAAAGTGTCTTTGATAACGAAATAAGCGTCTCGATTGTCAAAAGGCGCATTTGCATTGTCAGCATCTCGCCCATAAGAGAATCTAAGTTGAATTTTGTCTTTGTACAAAGTATGTTCTGCTTGTGCAAAAAGCAAACTGCGGTTAAAAAAGCGGTCTGTATATTCAAAATCTATCACAATACGGGTAATATTTGTAATGACCTGTTTGGCTGTAAACGTAATCTGCGCTGTATTATAATCCATAATATAGTCATTTGTTTCGCCTCTTAGCATCAATTTTCCATTCAAATACACTTTTTCACTTCCTGCCAAAACCGTAAAAAATTTCTCTCCACTTTTTCCCGTTAATTGATAAGGACCCGCAACGCCGTCTAAACCGATTAAAGAATTGCTGTGAAATTTGCCTTTTGCAATCGCTCCACTGGCAAAAGCATTTGATTTACCTTTGTTATAGGCTACTTTTATGCCTTGCACATTTCGATAAACATCTGCAAAACGAGTGTTTTTTTGCTGAATTTCATAGTCGCCAACCGTAACGGAATAGACATCTTTTTTTAACTGAACAAATACCCTGTCAAAATCTGAAATTTGCTGTG
Organism: Bacteroidota bacterium; assembly: GCA_013298365.1. GTDB lineage: Bacteria > Bacteroidota > Bacteroidia > J057 > J057 > JAAFHL01. The sequence goes on from JAAFHL010000095.1 coordinate 11,764, forward strand.
TTGTGCCATCAGGCTGAATCGGAATGTTATCATCTGTAATAGAACCCACTATTTTCAAACCATCGCCCAAATCTCCCTCAATTTGTAGGCACATACCCGAAGTAAGCGTAGCACCTTGCGCATTTCCTACGGACAAACCTCGTGTAATTTGCCCTGTTTTGCGCAACTTTGACGTTTCTGAAATCTGCTGCCAAGGATTTGAAGCCATGTCTTCGGGAATCAGAAACTGCCGAATATCAAGGGTATCTTTGGTAAATTTTATTTTTTTGAGGGCAATTTCTGGCGAAAGCAAAGGTGCGACAAAATAACGATAATGAACAATGACAGGCTTTGTCGTTTTGCATTTTTGCGAAATAATGAAAAAACCTTTTTCGTAGTTTGTTGAATAACAGCTATCTATTATATTTTCTATTTTCTCCGAAAAGGGAACTATATTTTGATGCGAAAGAAAAAGCGTATCATTTTTGGGCGAAAGCGTATCTGTTTTTGGGAAAGAATTTTGGGCGAAAAGAAAAAAGGGTAGGCAAAATAAAAATAATAGTACACTTCTACACAGATTTGCGCAGATGACATTTCGACTACGCTCAATGACCACGCAGATTTGCGGAGATATTTGTAGTTTATTCAACATCTATAGGGAAAATATTATGAATATCTTTTTGTATTTTGACTACAAGTGGGCAGTTTATCGTTTTTGCTTGAAAATGAAAATGATAACTGTTGTCTAATAACGAAAAAATGTCTTTTTCGGCTATTAGATTTTGATATTCATTGCGTTTTTCAGATGGCAGTTGCGCTAAATATTCTGCTTTCTTCAATTCGATTATTTTTTCAAATAACGGAAGTGTTACATTATCCCAAATCAAATGCCCATTGATATAATGAAAAATATGTTCAGCAGGATTTTCAAAAGGAATATCTTTTTTCATTTCTTCCTTTATCTCCAATAATCGCTGTTCTGCAAATTCTGTTAAGCTTTCATTTTCAAGAATCGCTGTTATTTCTGAAATGAAATCGCTTACTTTTTGTTTCAATATCTGTAACATTCCCGCAATATCTTTCTCAGAATTAAGGTTTTCTATCCAATCATATTCGTCTCTTTTATTAAGTTGAGCCAATGAAATTACTTTTTCTAATGTTGCTTTACTTATCAAATCTTTCCAATTTTCAGGATATTGTTCTTGATGAAAATAAATATAATAGCAAAAAACAGGATAAATAATTTCAGAATATTGCCGAAAAAAATCTTCAAAATCATAACTAACATGGCATATATCTTCGCAAATTTGCGTCAAATGTGGCGGATAAGATTTTATATTTTCAATGCTATATGCGTAAGTTTGTAGGATATATGGTTTTGATAAATACGTATTTTTATCATAAAAATACTCATTATCACTATCTCTGCATATCAATACATATCCTGCTACATGTTTTTCATTCAAATACGGCACAAAACGGGCAATATCACTTTTTCCTACGGCTGCTTTGTAAGGGAAATCGGCAATAATAGG
>JAAFHL010000096.1 GCA_013298365.1 Bacteroidota bacterium
TTTCCCCTGCAAAAACTCATTCTTTTGGACCAAGCAGAAACGCCGTTGTATGAATTGGATTTGTTTTTGAAAGAACAAAAATTACCTGTGCCTTTTGAGGTTGTGATTGCTGATGTGAGAAATGCGGATAGAATGAGGAATGTTTTTGAGACTTTTCTGCCGCAAATTGTCTATCATGCTGCCGCCTACAAACATGTGCCGATGATGGAGCTAAACCCCACCGAATCTGTGCTAACGAATGTGATTGGCACAAAAAATATGGCGGATTTGGCGGTAGAATATGGTGCAGAAAAAATGATTTTGGTAAGTACGGATAAAGCGGTGAATCCTACGGGCATGATGGGTGCATCTAAGCGTATGGCAGAAATTTATGTGCAGTCGCTCAATACGCAACTTTCTCAAAGCAAAAAAGAACATACTCGTTTCATTACCACTCGTTTTGGCAATGTATTAGGTTCTGACGGCTCGGTTTTGTGGCTTTTTCGCAGACAAATCGAAATGGGTGGACCGATTACCGTAACGCACCCCGAAGTTACCCGTTATTTTATGACAATTCCCGAAGCCTCACAGCTTGTATTAGAGGCCGGTATGATGGGAAATGGGGGGGAAATATTGGTGTTTGATATGGGGAAACCCATTAAAATCAGTCATTTGGCAAAAAAAATGATTGATTTTTCGAGAAAAAATGTTGAAATCCGTTTTGTGGGATTACGTCCTGGCGAAAAACTATACGAGGAACTGCTGCACGATAAGGAAACAACATTGCCTACGCATCACCCCAAAATTTTGATTGGAAAAGTACAAACCTATGATTTTCAGGTAGTTCTTCCTGCTGTTCTTTGATAAACAGGATTCTGCGGGAATTATGGCTTTGTTGAAGGAAATGATACCCGAATATCAGGGAAGTTAAAAGGCTTCTATGAAAATCACTCATAGAAGCCTTTTATTTTTTATCGTTTAAATGGATTGATTCTTTTGCCAATTCCGCCGCCTGCGCCGCCTGGACCTTGCATGTCATTCATTTGTTTCATGGCTTTTTTCATCATTTCAAACTGACGAATCAAGTCATTTACCTCTTTTAGCTCACGTCCTGCGCCTTTTGCAATACGTTTGCGGCGAGAACCATTCAAAATTTCGGGCTTTCTGCGCTCCTCTTTTGTCATAGATTGAATGATAGCTTCTACATGTTTGAACGCATCATCGCTGATGTCTATGTCTTTGAGGGCTTTGCTCATACCTGGTACCATTGCCAAAAGGTCTTTGAGATTTCCCATTTTCTTGATAGACTGCAACTGCGAATAAAAATCGTCAAAATCTAACTCATTTTTACGAATTTTAGATTGCAAACGCTTCGCCTCTTGCTCATCAAAAATCATCTGCGCCCTGTCCACCAAGGAAAGTACGTCTCCCATGCCCAAAATACGAGAAGCCATACGGTCAGGATAAAAAAGGTCTAATGCCTCCATTTTTTCCCCTGTACTGATAAACTTAATCGGTTTATCTACCACAGAACGCACCGAAATCGCTGCTCCCCCACGAGTATCCCCGTCCAATTTCGTCAATACTACTCCGTCAAAATCCAATCTATCATTGAAGGCTTTTGCGGTATTTACCGCATCTTGCCCTGTCATTGCATCTACTACAAACAAAATTTCATGCGGATTCACAGCAGCTTTCACTTCTGCAATCTCATTCATCATCTGCTCATCTACCGCTAAACGACCTGCTGTGTCTATAATTAACACATCTTTGTTGAGTTTTTTGGCTTGTGTAATGGCATTTAGAGCAATTTGAACAGGGTTTTTGCTATCTAATTCCTTATAAACCTCTACTTTTACCTGCTCTGCCAAGACAGAAAGCTGCTCAATTGCCGCAGGACGATACACGTCGCAGGCTGCAAGCATCACACTTTTGCCTTGTGCTTTGAGATGTCTAGCAATTTTACCTGTAAAAGTCGTTTTTCCTGAACCTTGTAAACCTGCAATCAACATGATGGTAGGACCTGTTTTAGAGAAACGAATGCCCTCATTTTTGCCGCCCATCAAGCGAGTAAGCTCGTCAAATACGATTTTTACCAATAATTGACCAGGCTTTACATCTATTAAAATTTTCTGCCCAAGGGCTTCTTCTTTTACTTTATTGGTAAAATCTTTGGCTACCTTGTAGTTTACGTCCGCCTCCAACAATGCCTTACGGATTTCCTTCATGGTTTCCGCTACATTGATTTCCGTTATTTGCCCTTCACCTTTGAGGGTACGGAATGCGCCTTCGATTTTCGTGGATAAACTTTCAAACATATTTATGTAAGTTGAAAATTGATAGTTGAGAAGTTGATAGTTCGGCAAGCTCACTACAAGTAATTATTGCTTAATTTCAACTGCTAAAACCATCAAGTTATGTGTTTTTTGTGGTATTTAAAAATTTCGTGCGCAAAAATACATTTTTTTTATTTGGATAAGAAATTAAGTTGCAGGGTTTTGTGTTTTTTAGCCCTTTTTTCCTTTTTTTGTAACAAAGTAAGGAAAATTGCGTTTGGGAAAAATCAAATAATTTGAAGTCTGCGAAAATCGGTTCGTAAAAATATAAACAAAAATATGATATACCTCTGCAATAGTACAAGTCCCAAAATCAGCGAAAGTGGCTGTTGTGGAGAAAAAGAAGTAGAAGCCTTGCGACTTGCGATTGTTTCGCAGTTAGCAAAAATGGAGGGACTTGAACAGGAAGAAGTGCGTATGTCAGCTTGTATGAGTAATTGTATATATGGTATTTCTGTTCGCATTCACCCTCAAAATCAGCTATATGGAAATGTTAAGCCCGAAGATATCCCCGAATTATTAGCAAGTGTTTTTACCTTAAAAAAGCCTTTACAACGTTTATTAATTCCACCTGTTAATCGTTTTCTAGGATTTTGAGGCATTTTATCTGTATTAGGAGTTACTCAAAAAGCCATTTTTCTTCGTAAAAACGGGGTCGCAGCCCCGTTTTTACGAAGAAAAACTAGGCTTTTGTGTAACTCCTATTGATTTCATTTGCAAGAAAACATTTAGCTGTGTAATTTTGCCTCAAATTTAATAAAATAATGACAACAATTCTGATAGGTTCTGACCACGCAGGTTTTGAGATGAAGGAAACCCTCAAAGCATATTTGCTTGAATCGGGTTATGAGGTAAAAGATTTTGGCACATATAGCCAAGATTCCGTAGATTATCCCGATTATGCGCATCCTTTGGCAAAAGCCATCAATGATGGGGAAACCGAAATGGGAATACTTGTATGCGGAAGTGGGCAAGGGGTATGTATGACAGCCAATAAATATGCAAATGTGCGGGCAGCGTTGGTGTGGTCTGCCGAAATTGCAGGACTCACAAGAGAGCATAACAATGCAAATGTGTTGTGTATTCCTGGGCGTTTTATCAGTGCAGAAGTGGCAAAAGAATGTGTAAAAATGTTTTTGACAACCTCATTTGCAGGCGGAAGACATCAAGTTCGAGTAGCTAAAATCAGTGAACAGTGAACAGTTAGCAGTGAACAGTTAGCAGTGAACAGTGAACAGTACTAAAGGATTAAATAAACTATTCACTAATAACAGCTAATTAATAACTGACAACTAATAACTAATAACTGCTAACTGCTAACTGACAACTGCTAACTGCTAACTGCTAACTGCTAACTGACAACTGACAACTGCTAACTGCTAACTGCTAACTGCTAACTGAATCTATGAAAACACTTATAATATGTCGCCATGCAAAGGCGGATTATCCGCCAATGGTGGAAGATTTTGACAGACCTTTGAAAGAAAGAGGCGAAAAAGACGCACAAAAGCAGGGCAAACGCTTGGCTGAAGACGGCTTTATGCCTGATTTAATCCTGAGTTCGCCGGCAAATAGAGCCTTGACTACCGCAAAGATTGTAGCAAAGGAATTGAGCTATACAAAAGAAATAGAAACCCATCAAAAATTGTATTTTGAAAGCACAGGTACTTGCTTAGATATTATACAATCCTTGCCTTTGACATTAAATACAGTGATGATTTTTGGGCATAATCCTACACAAAGTGATATTGTGCGCATGTTACTCAATAGTTATAATCCTTTTGAAATGCCAACTTCGGGCATGGTTTGCTTGGAAAATCCTTTTGATGATTGGCAATTTACCCGAAGAAATGCCGCAAGGCTGCGATGGATGCTTGTGCCAAGGTTGCAAAGAGGGGAAATATAAAAACGACCTGTCATTTTACAAAAAAATGACAGGTCGTTCTTTTAACAAACAGAAACTTGCATAATTTCCTTTGCCCATTGATATACAATCTCAATTTGTTCTTCAATAGAATGTAAGCCTGTGTCTATTTCTCTTGCCTCGTCTGCTTTTTTCAAAGGACCTTCGCTGCGAGAAGAATCTATTTTATCTCTGGTAGAAAGATTGTCAATGATTTCTGACAAAGTTTGGCTAATCCCTTTTGTTGCCAATTCTTTTTGCCTTCTTTCTGCACGCACTTCTACACTTGCCGTCATAAAAACCTTCAATTCTGCAGTTGGGAAAACAACTGTACCTATATCTCTCCCGTCCATCACAATGTTTCCATTTTTACCGATTTGTTGCTGCTGTTTTACCATTGCCTTACGCACAATGGGCAAGGCTGCCACAGGGCTGACATTTGCCGCAATTTCGGGTTTGCGAATTTCCGATTCTACCTTTTCTCCATTCAAAGTAACTTCTGGTAAACCTGTTGTTGAGCAAACTTCAAAATCTAAATGGATTTCTGATAGAGCATTGATTAATAAGGGATTGTCATTTTCAAAAGGAATATGATGACGCAAAAAATAGAGGGTAACTGCCCTATACATAGCGCCAGAGTCTATGTATAAAAAACCTAATTTTTGAGCTACGCCTTTTGCGGTTGTACTTTTGCCGCAGCCCGAATGTCCGTCTATAGCGATTGTGATAGGCATAAAATTTAGTCTAATTTTTACAGTACTCGATTTCGTTTCCAGTTGCTAATGTGCACTTTTGCATTTGAATTTTGACTTTGTGGTTCACCTAAGAGTAAATTGCGAGCAATCAAAGCCGCTACTTTTTCTTCTGCTTCTGTCAAAGTTTCTGTCAATAATTCGGGCGAAAAATGGTTTGCTACAAAGCCCGTATCAAAATTGCCTGAAACAAAAGCCTCATGTTTTAGCACAAATTTGCAAAAAGACAAGGTAGTTTGAATCCCAACAATATCATATTCATCAATCGCACGTAGCATTTTGGCAATCGCCTCTTGTCGGGTAGGTGCATGAACAATGAGTTTCGCAATCATGGGGTCGTAGTGAATCGGAATTTCCATGTCTTCTTCAAAGCCATCATCAACCCGCACGCCCGCACCTTTTGGGATACGATACATAAGCAACTTGCCAATGTCGGGCAAGAAATTATTGGCAGGGTCTTCGGCACACACACGCACCTCAATCGCATGACCATTTATTGTCAAATCTTCTTGTTTGAAAGAAAGCGGATAACCTTCTGCGATGCGAATTTGCTCTTTTACAATATCAATGCCCGTAATCAGTTCGGTTACAGGGTGTTCCACTTGCAAACGAGTGTTCATTTCCAAGAAATAAAAATTCATGTTTGCGTCAAAGATAAACTCTACTGTTCCCGCATTTGAATAATTGCAGGCTTTGCACACATTTACAGCAGCCTCGCCCATTTTTTGACGAATTTCTGGCGTAAGAATCGCAGAAGGAGCTTCTTCTACCACTTTTTGGTGGCGGCGCTGTATAGAACATTCTCTTTCAAAGAGATATGCGGCATTTCCATGTTGGTCTGCGAGGACTTGAATCTCAATATGGCGAGGAGAAGTTACATATTTTTCTACGAAAACAGCTCCATTTCCAAAGGCGTTAATTGCCTCACTTGCAGCCCTTTCCATTTGCGACTCAAACTCTGCTTCATTTTCCACAATGCGCATACCTTTTCCGCCACCACCCGCAGAGGCTTTTATCAAGACAGGAAAACCGATTTCAACCGCAATTTTCTTAGCTTCTGCAATGTCAGTAATGGCTTCATCTAAACCTGGCACAAGCGGCACATGGAATTTCTTTACGGCTTGTTTGGCAGAAATCTTATCGCCCATTGCGTCCATCGCTTCGGCAGAAGGTCCAATAAAAATGATGCCTGCTTTTTCTACTTCTCTACGAAAAGCAGCATTTTCGGACAAAAATCCATAACCTGGGTGAATGGCATCTATTTTTTTCTCCAAACACAATGCTATGATTTTGTCCCCTCTCAAATAGGATTGACTTGAAGCAGCAGCACCCAGACAATAAGATTCATGCGCAAAACGAACATGCGGCGAATTTCTATCCGCTTCAGAATAAACAGCGATGGTTTCTATGCCTATTTCTTTTGCTGTACGCATGATGCGCAAGGCAATTTCGCCACGATTGGCAACAAGGAGGCGGTGTATTTTTTTCATATTTCACAAAATAAACGGTTCAAAATCTTTCTTCATTAAATAGACTTGCTTTAACTTCATTTTCAAGTAATTACTATTTTTTATGTGGTGCTTCGGCTTTAGCCGAAGAATATAACACTTCGGCTAAAGCCGAAAAACCAAACGATAGACAAAATTTTTCGATATACATAAAATTTATTTCATAAATCATTGATTTTGAATAAAAAGCAAGTCTAATCATTTTCATAAATAATCCAATGTTTAAATGCTGTAAAAGCCGATGTTTTTTGTAAGTGTTTTTGTATTCTTTTGTAGCATACTTTTTTGTCATCTTCTTCTATCTCCTCACTATAATAGTCTGTCAATAAATTAGCAAAAGCAGTTAGTTCATTGAAAATCCATTTTTTCAAGTTTTCTGTTGAGCCTTTTTTATTAGGTGTGTTTTCTTTGTTGTAAACTTCATGTAGCAAATCAACTGTGTTTTGAATAATATTCGAGTTTTCTAACAAGTAAGTTGCTACTACTTCTACATATAGTTTGGGAATAGGATTTAATTTATATTCTATCCATTCTGTTACTTTATGTTCAGGATTTGTACAGTTTAAAATCTGGTTATAATTCGTTTTGGCAAGTTTGATGTTATTACAATGATGGCATACCAAAAATAAATTTTTCCAATCAAATTTAAGATTAATATTTTTTCCTTTTTTATGCGGAATAAAGTGTTCAATTTCAATCGCAATGTCTTTTTGCTCACAAATATAGCACTTATTTTCAAAATCGTGCCTTAATTGTTCTATGACGATTTCAAGGGCGTATTTGCCACTCTTTTTCTTTTTCTCTCTTTCTAAAGCCATTTCTATTTCTTCAGAAAACGTTTTTTCAAAATGCACCATATTTTATTTCCCTAATCTTGAAAACTCTATTTGTTGAAATTTTAGCACTAACTCTGGAGCTAAATCGGAAGGGATTTTACGCAAAAATTTGCGCAAATCATATAATACCTCTTTTTCATCTTCAGAAACAGTCGTTTTTTTGACCAAATTCTCATAATCTTTCAGTTTTTGCAAAGCAACCAAAGAATAATTATCATTGTTAAAATAGCTTTCTACTATGCCACTTACAGAATATGCAGACAAATCTTCTACTCTAATATTATTTTCTAAATCAAAAATCACTGCATCTTCGATAGAATTTAGCACAAAAGGAGAGTGAGTGGTAACAATAAATTGAATATTGGGGAAAAAAGAAGTGAGAAATGGCAAAATTTTCTTTTGCAAATCTATATGCAAATGCGTTTCTATTTCATCTATTAGCACAAGCCCTTGGCAATCCCAATCCACATTATGCTGCATTTCCATTTGCATCAAAATTTCAGAAATGATGTCAATTACAGCACCATAACCGTCAGAAAGTGTATGAAAATCAAACACTTCCCTATTTTTAGTTATAATGCGTGTTTTTAGAATATGACTATCGTATGTGTCTATATAAAAATCTAATTTCAATGTTTTATCATCAAAAATATCTTTTAAGATATTTTCTAATCGTTGCAGCCATTTTTCAGCTTTTTCTACAGCTTGTTTATCATTATTTTCAAAGGCAAAAGAACGAGCATTTCGCAAATTGATAATATACTGTACAAAATACTGTCCAAGATTCCCTTCTTTTTCTATACTTTTTGAGCCTTCAGGTTGCTGAAAAATGGGGCTATGTTTGGCAGGGAAATAGAAGAAAATAATTGTTCTTATATCTATTTTAGGTGTCCACTTTATATCAAGGCTTTTTCTAAGTTCTGTTGTTTTTTGTATAATTAACTGTGTTTCAATTGCCACTTTATCTGTTTTTACTCTTTTTACGATATTGTCAATAGGAGCATTTGATAGCGATTCTATATCTTTTATTTTAATGCCTATAGAAAAAGCATCTTTCAACGTTAAAATATGCTTTCTTATCTCCTCCAACACACTTGTTTTCCCACTACCATTTTTGCCAGTGAGAATCAAGTGCATACGTTTGCCATCAGCAAGCGGAATAGCTATATTCTCCAAATGCCGTACTTTTGTAATTTGTATTTTTGTAATAAAATATTGTTCCATTTAATTTAGTAAGTATAAATACAAAAAACAGATAAGCCTATTTTAATATCATTTTTAAAATCAATTATTTGTAGAAAATTACCTTATCTCCACATCTGAATATACATCTTCCAAACTCAATTCCACACCAATAGACCGAATCGCAAGGCTTTTACTTCTATCTGTCTCAAAAGTGCGTTCCCATGTATTTTCTTTAATTCTACACCAACTTTCTACCTTCAAAGTTTCTTGTTCTATCAAAATATATTCTTGAAAAGAGGGACATCTTTGATAAAGCATGAATTTTTCCCCTCTGTCATAGCCTTGTGTGCTTTTTGACAAAACTTCTACAATCAACAAAGGATTTGTTATCAAATCTTCACGTCCTTCATAAAATTCTGGCTTTTCACTAATCACCAAAGCATCAGGATATAGGGCAATATTTTCAGAAGCGATATAAATTTTCTGGTCGCTATTATAAACCTTATATTTTTGAGATAATTTCTTTACAGAAACGAGTAAGGCACTTGCTACTTGCAAGGCAATTTGATTGTGTTTTGCTTTAGCTCCTGCCATTTGTTGAATCTTGCCATTAAAAAATTGATGTTTGTTTACAGCCATCTCCTCTTTATCGAGGTACTCCGCCAAAGTGTAGGACTTTGGTTTGCGGATAGTCTTTTTTGGAGCAATCGTTGTGGTAAACATATAAGACATGATAAAATGAATTTGAATAGACAAAGGTACATATATACGGACAAAAAACAAAATGAAATCAGCCTTTTCGTAAGCCTACAAAAACCAAAAAGACAGCTATATTTGTATATATCTGTCTTTTTTCGTCTATTTAGGGAGTCAAAAATTACTTTTTCTTCCCGATTCCCATTTTTATTTTCACCAAAGGTAAGATATTTCTTGCCTCATCTGCATACACAATGCCGCCCATACTTGGGTCAAGAATGTAGGTGTAACCATTTTCTTTGGCAACTTGCTCTACGATTTTGTTCGCTTTTATTCGAATCGGCTCTATGAGACGAGCTTCCTCTTTTGCAACAGCTTGCTCCATTTGTCCCGCCTCAGACTCCAAACTTTGCAATTCTGCCATGCGATTTTGTTGCTCTTTTTCATTGAGTAAATGCCCACTTTCTTGCAAAGTCTTCACTTTTTGCTCGTAGGTAGATTGCAAACTCTGATATTTGGATTTATTGCTATTCACAAAAGACTCTAATTGCTTACGAGCCGCTTTTGTTTCGGGCATAGCTTCCAACAATTCTGCAGAATTAAGATAGCCCACTTTTTCAGTGCCAGACGTTACTTTGAGTGCAGCTTCTGCCTTTGCACTATCCGCAGCAGTAGGCTCAAGGCTTATTTTGTTTGTATCTGTCGCCGAAGGCGTTGTTGTTGAAGGTATTACAGCAGCAGTGCTATCTTTTGAGGTAGCTGTTTTGTCGGCTGCTTTCTTAGGATTGCAAGCCCAAAGACTTACCGAAAGTATTAATACAGAAAAGATTGCTTTGTTCATGGTAATATGTTTAATTTCTCGCAGATTTGCGCAAACTTGTACGCAGATTTGCGCAGATATATAAATCTGCGTTTATCTGCGCCCACATCTGCGAGACAAAAGTACGATTTTATCCTTAATTTCCCGCAGTCGTTTTGTTTTTTTCTACTTCATACAAAATAGCTGCTGCAAAACGCTTTGCTATTTCGCCACCACCAGCAAATTTTAGGTGTGTATAATCCTTTTGCGCCCAATTTTTTTCTACCCAATTTGCCATACTGTTTGCGCCGCCCATTGCCTCAAAAGTATTCCAATGTAGTAACTTATGCTTATGAATCAGTTTGTCTTGCATGTCTAACAAAAAACGAATTTGCTTAGGGGTTTTGTATTCACCATCTATTTTGTCGCCTCTATCGCTGATACCTACCAATAAAATAGGCGTAGTTGGAAACTGTTTTCTCATATAAGAAACGGTAGAATCCATTTCTTTGGCATATTGAATCAGCCCAATATCTGTCCCTCTTGACACATTTAGCCCATATTCTAATACGACTAAATCATATTGTTGAATTATATTCATGTCTTTAAACATCTCACTATCAATCCTTAACAAACTTGGACCTGCATTACCCCGTAGCGAAAAATTATCAATATATACACCAGGTTCATCTTCAATGCTCATGCCATAAATCTTCAAATTTTCTCCTACATTGGGAAAAGTAAGATGAACTTTCGTGGCATTTGCTTGCTGCAAGGTCTGCACATTTACCTTATTTGTTGCGGTTAATTGTGCCGTTTGTGGCGTGTTTTTGTCAAAAGTGTATTGAAAACTTGCAGGATTTGTTGTTTCATAGTAAATTTTGACCTTGGAAAAACGTTGCAAAGTAGCAATTCTGTACAAAGAAGGAATACGATATTCCACAAAAGCCCCATTTTCAGGCACAAAAGTATTTCCGCCAATGCCAAAGCGAATATTATCTTTTTTTTCAATAATGGTATAGGTTTTCCAGCCTTTATAATCATGCTCAATCGTGGGACGAAGGCGAGAAACAGGGGAAGTAAGCGGTACATAACCTACGCCATGCCCACCATACAGTTGCTGCAAAGTATCCCGAAGTTGTGCCAAAACCATATCGCCTTCCACAAAAGAGTCTCCCAAAAAGGCAATTCTTGCCGATTTTCCTGTTTTTTTGATACTTGTCAAGGCTTTCACAAAAGGGAAAAAAGCATTTTTATCTTCGCTAAAATCTGTAATACACACAATACCTGCTTTACAATTTGTATTACCTTTTTGGGTTTTACTTGTAGTTGCAGTTGTATCTTTTTTTGCTGTGGGCAAAGGCGCAATATCGGATAAAATTTTGACAGGTTTGAAGGTAAAAGAACCTATTGTAAATTCGGGAATAAAAGACAAAACACACAAAATCGCAATAACGGCACTAATTGTAATGAGAATTTGTTTAAGATAATTTTTTTGCATAATAAGTGGTTATTTCAAGGCACAAAAGTACGAAAAAATTACGCAAAAAAGACAGACAACTCACGCTGTCTGCCTTTTTATATGAAAAACTTAAAAACCAGTAAAATTTATTTACATTCGAAATCTACACGACGGTTCAAGTAGTCTAATGGACCTACTTTTGGATTTTTGTTGCTCATGTTTCCACCAGGACCCACTTTGATACCACCATTTGTAGAGATAGTAAAGCGACCTCTGTCAATACCGAAGTTACCTACGATAAAGTTGATTGCGCTTTCTGCACGTTTTCTTGCAACTGCATCGCTCTTATCATCTTGTCCGATAACGTTCACAGAAACATCACCGTGGTCAAGCATATATTTTGCTACGTAGAACAAATCTGGATAGAACTCTTGTTTGATAACAGAAGAACCATTGTCGAAGTGTGCTGAAGGCAAGTTACATTCTCTGATAGTTGTTTGAACAACTTGTGTACCTGTTTTGTCATCTTTCACAACAGGTACACACTTAGAACAATCAAATGTTGGGATTGCTGGCATTTCAGGCATTACAATAGCTCTACCGTTAGCATCAACAAGTGCGCCAGCTTTTGTGCCGCTTTCTTTGTCTCTGCAATCAGGAACGCCATCACCGTCAGAATCTTTCGCTACCCCTTTTGCATCTACTGGACAACCTTTAGCTGTAAACGGTTGCTCATCAAGTGCATCAGCTACGCCATCCATGTCTGTATCTAATACTTTACCTGAACCATCAACAGTTACGTTATTAGGCGTATCAGGAGATTTGTCAAACAAATCTGCAACACCATCGCCATCTGTATCATCAGCAATGCCTTTCAACAATTTTGTATTGTCAGCAGTAGCTTGTGCTTGTTTGTTGATTGGATTAACCCACCACAAAGCATCTGTACTGTTTTTGCCAAGACGTAAACCTATATTTACAACGGTGTTGCCCCATACGTCATTATTACGGCTTAATACGCCACGCGGATTACCTTGTTTTTCTTGCCATCTTACGCCATCAAATAAGTCAGTTGCAGCATATATCATACGTTGCTCAAGCCCTACTTCGATACGGCGGCTCACTTTATAGCGAAGCCCTAAAGAAGCATTTGCCATTGGTCGAACATTAACGATATGCTTCTTTTTACCCTCTAATCGTATAGGAGCATCACTTTCTACATCAGACTCATAGTTGTATCCATTCTTTTGGTCATCGTTATCGCTACTTAATAAGTTTTGAAGTGCTTTACGTACTTCTCTGTCATAACGAAGATCGTCAAAATATGTGCCATCAGTAGGGGTTACACCTTTTACAGCCCCTTCAAAATCATATAGTTTGTAGTCATTACCTACTCTTTGTTTAGCATCTACAAGTGTTTGGTATGCCATTACTCCTGGTCCTACCCCTAAATACAAATCCCACTTATTTTGCTCTTTATAATAATTAATATTTCCTACGTGAAAAACTACTTGCGTAGAAATATCCATCATTTTCGAGGCATAATTGTATGCGACAGCTTTAGACACACCTGTTTGCGCATCATAATAGCTTTCGCCTCCAAGTTTAGAGCTTGCAAAGGGGTTGCCATAGTACCCGTTTTTCCCTTCATTAGCTGGAGAAACACCATGTCCAGCATAGCCTCTATTGAGTTTGGAATTTAATCCTCTTGCGAAACTGTAAGCACCCAATACTCTAAGAGAGACTAAATGTCCAACAGCTTTTTCTATATCACCGCCACCACTGAA
>JAAFHL010000097.1:0-8689 GCA_013298365.1 Bacteroidota bacterium
AAAATTATAGACCGAAATACGGTGTATAATTTTGCCATGAATAAGCACATTACGAACTTTTTCCTCATAACCAGTCGGAGTCATATTCATGGCAAAATTATACACCGTATTTCGGTCTTTGAGGAAGAAAAACATAATGAATGTAACCGCAAATAAGGCAATAAATAAATCGCCCGCAAATTTTACGATTTTGGAAAGCAAAATAGAGACATCAAATTGCGACAAAGTTTTGGTTAATTCATCTTGACTATAATCCCAAAAAGTTTGTCCTTTTTCCAAAAAATGATATTGAACCGCAATTTTTTTGATGGGTTTTAGGGGGCGTTCTACACTTAGTACAATTTTTTTGACATCTACTTTGCTCATATTTTGGATTTGCTCTGCCAAAATAGGCACAAAAAAGAGCAAGAATAAACTGGCAAAACCATATAAAATGCCCATCGTAATGCCCGCACATGCACCATCTCCCAACTTCCATGTTCCAATTTTTATCTTTTGAAATTGCTTCATAATAGGTCTGCCTATCAAAGAAAAAACCAAAGCCAAGACAACATATAAAATAAGTTGGTTGAAAAACCAAATAATGATTGCAGCAGCAACTATCATGAGAACAATAAAATACCAACGAAAACGGCGCATTATAATAGATGAATAATAAATGAATGTTTAAATAGCATACAAAGATAAGATTTATATATGAAAAGCTATTTTAAAAAAAAGCTTTGATGTGTTTTTTTTTAAATAGTCATTTAAATAGGTAATTTGTAAGATAAACATTAAAAACTTATTAGAATTTCATTAGAATTTTATTAAAATAATTTCCATATT
This sequence comes from Bacteroidota bacterium, assembly GCA_013298365.1. Taxonomy (GTDB): domain Bacteria; phylum Bacteroidota; class Bacteroidia; order J057; family J057; genus JAAFHL01. Next base: position 829 of record JAAFHL010000097.1, read on the forward strand.
TGTGAAATAGTTGGTATATAATTAATTGATTACTAATTAGTTACTATATATTGTGTGAAATAGGTAAATATTAACTACATTTTAGGGTATGTTTGTTTATATAAAATTTTATATACCTTAGCAGCCGAGTTCAGAAAAAGATACGAAGATAAGATGTTTTGAAAAAATTATATGTCATAAATACTACATAATTGTGTTTCATATAATTGGAATATTGGATTAGCGGAACTCAACCTTTTATCTCACAGCTTTTTACATTTAATTTAATCTACGGCGATTATGAAAAAAATGTTTTACACTTTTGCAATGTTGGCAGCAACCGCAACCGCAACGCAAGCAAATACCATTTTGTTGGCTAATAGAATGGATTCAGATTCAACCGGATATGGTTTAACAGAGCAAGCAAGCAACACCGAAGTTATACGTATTGATTTTACACAATTCGACCATCTAACCTTATATGCGCAAGCATTTCAAGGTGTTCCATATCAATGGGGCGGTATGACACAGTCTGGCTTTGATTGCTCTGGCTTCCTTAAATATTTATTTAATGAATTTGGGTATGAATTGCCACACTCTTCAGTAGCAATGGCTCAAATGGGCGAAACAATTAGCCGCAATGAGCTACAGAAAGGAGACCTCGTTTTCTTCAAAACTTCTAAAAAACGTGCTATTTCACATGTAGGTATGGTAATAGACAGAGATGGCGATGATATTACGGTAATTCATGCTTCTTCAAGCAGAGGTGTTGTAGCCGAAAATTTGAATGCGTCTAGATACCTTAGCCCACGTTATGTGAAAGCGGTTAGATTGGATTTAGCTGCGATTCGCAAACAACAAAATATGGCTTATTCGTACTAATTGATTATTTTGATATTTCATTCTCATGCCCGACTTAGGTAATATTACCTAAGTTGGGCTATGTTTTTTAGGCAAAATAATACATATAAAGGTAAAAACGTAGGCTACATTTTGTGATATAAAACGTTATAACTATTTTTGGACTTGAAATAGTTATTTTCAAATAATTTATCATTCATTATGAAACATTTACGTTTTTTGCCTTTGGCTTTCCTTGTATGGATAGCAAGTTGCGATGTCATTGAAGGACCCTTTGTAGATAATCCTACAAATCCCGTTGATACAAATACGACTGCTGCCAAGCGGGTAGTACTTGTAGAGGAGTTTACGGGCATAAAATGTCCAAATTGTCCAGAGGCTTCGCATTTTGCGCATGGTTTGGCGAAAGGCACTTATAAGGATAAAATGATTTTGGTCTCTATACATGCAGGCAATTTGGCAAAGCCTAATGGAAGTGGCGATTTTACGGCAGATTATCGTACAGATGTAGGCACAGAGTTATGGACAGCTTTTCAGCTTGACCACGTACCTGTTGCAAGCATCAATCGTACCCTTGAAGGTGGTGTGCATTGGTTAGAAAAAGGTTTGTGGGAAAGCCGAATTGCAGAAGAAGTGGCAAAAGCCGCCGAAGTAAAAATCGATATTACCACAACTTATAATGACGGAAACCGAAATTTGAATGTTTCGGTTGATAATGAGTTTTTGGTAGATGCTACTGAAAATGAAAATTTGTTGGTGTATTTGATTGAAGATGCGATTGTTTCACCACAAGATTCTTCGGGCGAACATGTTCTTGATTATGAACACAAAGATATGTTGCGTGCGTCCTTAAATACGGTTTGGGGCGAAAATCTTAGCACAACAGCGATTTCGACAGGCACTAAAATTGCCAAACAATATTCTTATACTGTTCCTGCAAACTACAACATAGATAATTGCAGCATTGTGGCTTTTGTGCATAACAATGATACAAAAGTGGTGCGTCAAGCGGCGATTAAGAAGATAAAATAAGGTTATATTAACTATATGATAATCATTCATTTAATACTAAATCATCTTATTAGTTTTTTTGCAACTCACACTTATCATTATTATCGAAAAAATAGTACAGACTTTCGCAGATATTAAGATTTGCGAGAGTCTTTTTTTTTAGGTTATTTTGCAAACAAAAATAACTAAGCCTCATTTAATATGTACAAACAGATACTTCGTCCTATTTTATTTCTCTTTGACCCAGAACAAATCCATCATTTTTCTTTTTGGTCTATCAAAACAGCGTTTAAAATACCTTTTTTTGCACATATTGCGGAAAAGATGTTTAGGATTGATTCGCCTAAGTTGGTGCAAAAAGTGATGGGACTCAACTTTCCAAATCCCGTAGGACTTGCCGCAGGTTTTGATAAAGATGCTAAAATAGGTACAGATTGGCGATATTTGGGTTTTGGTTTTGTGGAAATTGGCACAATTACGCCTCGTCCACAGGCAGGAAATCCGAAAAAAAGGTTGTTTCGTTTGCCCAAAGACCAAGCCGTTATAAACCGTATGGGCTTCAATAACGAAGGGGCAGACATTGCGGCACAAAGATTGGCAAAAATGGACAGAAAAGGCATCATTTTGGGTGCAAATATTGGTAAAAATAAAGATACGCCTAATGAAAAAGCCACAGAAGATTATTTAATCTGCTTTGAAAAATTATTCCCTTTTGTAGATTATTTTGTAGTGAATGTAAGTTCTCCAAATACGCCAAATTTGCGGGCATTGCAAGAAAAAGAACCTTTGACCGATTTGTTATTGACTTTGCGCAGAAAAAATGAGTCGTTTCCTAATCCTAAACCTATTTTGCTTAAAATTGCACCTGACTTGACTGATTCGCAATTAGATGATATTGTGGAAGTGGTACAAAATGCAGGTATAGAAGGTGTAATTGCCTCAAATACAACGATTTATCGTGAAAGTTTGCAGACAGATGCAAGTCAAGTTTCCGAAATAGGAGCAGGTGGATTGAGTGGAAAACCTTTAACAAAACGTTCAACAGAAGTGATTGCTTATTTGCACCAAAAAAGTAAAGGCTCTTTTGTTATTATTGGTGTGGGAGGTATTTTTTCTGCAAAAGATGCGAAGGAAAAATTGGCGGCTGGCGCATCACTTGTGCAGCTTTATACAGGCTTTATTTATGAAGGACCCGCTTTGGTAAAGGCGATTTTACAGCAGATTTTGATGTAATAAAAAAAAGTCATTATTTCAGGCATCTTTCATAAGTAGTTTACACTTTTTAGAAATGTAGCATACGCTTTAGCTTGTGTCAGAACATATTAACACAAGCTAAAGCGTATGCTACAAGCAACATATTTTAAGCAAAATGAAAGATGCCTTATTTCACGCAGATTTTCACAAATAAAGAACGCAGATTCTCGCAAATTTAGTTTCAATCTGCGAGAACCTAAGCACCTATTGCTACCATTTCACAATCTTCAATGTCATCAGCCTATCGCCTTGCTGAATCGAAAGCAAATACATACCTGCTGCATATTGACTAATATCAAAGTGTAAAATGTCCTTTTCTTGCATTAATTTTCCTTCAAATAAAGTAGCAATATTTCTGCCTGCAAGGTCTTTAAGCAGTATATTGCAATGATTTTGTCGGCTATTTGTTTGTGAAAATGAAAGCATTAATTCACCTGTTGTGGGATTAGGATAAACTTGCAAATCTTGGATAAAACCATTTTCTATCCCTACACCAAAACAATTTTCATATTGTCTGCCAGGTGTGCCGCCCACACAATCTGCAAACCAAGCTGTACCCACATTTGGACTCAAATAGCCCAAAGTATCTACATACTCCAAGGTATAATTTGCATTAGCAGGGAGATTTGTCCAAGGTGAATAGGTTTTATATAACATGCTATACTGCAAAATGCCTGTGTTATCATACAAACGAAGGGCATCACCTGTTCCCGCAAGATTGAAAATAAAAGAACCTGTTTTATTCAAAATATTGGGGTGCTGTGTATTGAATAAGGCAGAATCTGCACACAAAACCCAATAGCCTCCCGCAGGAAGGTTGATATTGGGTAAGGTGAAAATATTGTTACTTTTGCCATCTTTGAATACATAATTGCCCAAATTCATGCTTTGTGTACTGTTATTTTTGATTTCTACCCAATCACCTGCATCGTAAGTTGGATTGCTGTTGTTGTAGTTGATTTCGGTAAAATATAAAGCATCATTGCAAACGCTATACGCCTCACCTGGTGAGCCTCTCATACAGCCACAAAACCAACTTGCAGGATTGAGCAAAGGAGCTGTATTTGTGGTGAGTTCCAATGTTCTGCCCCAGCCATCGGCACAGTCAGGGTAGGGGAGGCTATCGGTATAAACCGCCAAAACTGCTAATTGATTGAAGGCATTATAGACTTTGATAGAGTCAAAGCTATTTCCCCAGCCAAAACCTGTTGAACCAATGTAGTTTGTTACGGTAGGATACAAGGCTTTGAATTGTGTGGTATCTTCGCACACCACTAGGTAGCCATTTGCAGGAATTACGGTATTTAAAGGGAAGCTATATTTTTCCCAAAAGGTTTTAGAACCAATTTTCCAATCGCCTATTGCCAAAGGCGTTGTGCCATAATTGTGTAACTCTACCCAGTTTCCGCCATTGATGGTAGAATCGGAATTGTAGTTTATTTCGCTGATTGTGAGGTTTGTAGGTAAAGTGTTTCCTGTAAATAATGCGACAAAAGAATCGTTTATGGTAATATTATTGATGATAGAAATATCACCTAAATTTGCCGTAGGAATCACGCCATTTGTTTGCCAAGCCACAAAAGAATAGCCCGCATTGGGGACGGCGGTCATTTTTACAGGCACCCCATCAAAATAAACGCCTGTCCAAGGATAAGTATCAGGCACAATCGTAGAAATTTTGATATAACCTGCCCCTGCGGGCTGCACGTCAAGCGTTACATTTACTTGTTTTACGAGCGAAAACTCACTTACAATTTGGTCTCTCACAATGGCATTTCTATTGTCGCATTGGTCAAGCTGAAAAGTTAAATAATCGGAAAAACCTTGCATCTGATTTGCCACAGGATTGGCAATCGTATCTGTCCATCTACCAAACTGACGAGGCATTTCAGGTACAAGTTCATTATACATTTCGGTCAAAATCGGCGTATAATAGCTTGATTGCAAATTTGTATTCATCAAGTCGGCATAGCGATTGACGAAATAGTCGTGAAATTCTGTATTTTGAATCAAGCCATTGTAAATATCCCAAAAAGGATTGGGCTGATTGTTATTTCTAAAATAATCGAAATTGTTGTGATAATAGTCTGTCCAATAACCCAAGCCCAATTCCATATCTTGCAAGAAGAAACGCCATCTATTGCCTGCGGTACGTGTACGAGCTATTTTCATGTTATTGTAAACCCAATCTGCATTGGCAAACCAATTTTCTCCAGCAATATAATCGGCAAAATTATAGAGGTCTATTTTTTTGTGGCAATTTTCAAAATAAGTAGGACTACTTGCATTTTGCGTGGCTACATAATCTCTCATCGCATAAAAGCCTGTATCAGAACCTTTTACTGTTCTCAAAATACCTGCTCCATAAAAATAACTTACCGAAAGCAAGTCCAAACTGTCTCTGTCATTTCCATAGTTATTTTCAAAATAGCCTTCATTTGCTTTTTCTCGCAACTCATATACGCCAAAATATTCGCCATTTACATATGCAATTACAGGCGTATAGGCTTGAGAATTGGCATTTGTTTCTCGCATAATGCGCATATATCCTGCATCTTTTTGTGGATAAGCATTCCACATGTTGCTGCCATTTCTCAAATAAAAAGCATAGAATTTATTGATATAGCTTTTTTCAGGAATTAAAGGATAATCCACAGGACCGCTTCCATAGCTTTTGTGTGCAGGCTCAATCGTAACGCTATGTTGTGGATTTGAACGGCTGCCTCCTGCACCTCCGTCAGGCTTGATAGAAGCCGTTGCCTCAAATTTCTTCACACCATTTGCATCAAAATACTCAATCGCACAAGGTTTGCGCCAATCTGACCAAGAATTGTCAAAAATGCCCGTACTTCCATACAAATTTGCATTGTCGGTTGTGATAGAAATGATGGGCAAAGTGAACGTATCCATGATAAAATAAGTTTGTGTAGGCACATTGCTTGGAAACAAATTTGTGGCTACAGGAATACAACGTGCTTTGAGGACTTGTGTTTGTGCGATAGTAATCGGGGCGATATATATGGGCGAAGTAGCATCTGGCGTTTGACCATCTAAGGTATAATGTACCACGCCACCCGTTGTAGAGTTGTTGATAATGGTAGCAGTAATGGCATTGGGATAAAAACCGCCACCTGGTGCGATTGTGGGCTGTGTTTCATAACCTGTATAGCCTACGACATTGTTATTTGTAGCATTTGGTGTGGGCGTTACAAAGAAAAAAACAGCAGGCATACCATCATTTTGTTTCCCAAAAGACATATCTGCACCCAAATCAGGTACATCTAATGAATCTATCATAATACCTGCGGGCGAACTCAAAAATATTTTTTCGCCAGAAGCCTTGATGGTAAAATTGGTGTGCATGGCAGAACTTAAATTGGCATTAAACCAAGCATGAACATTGCCATTGTAGTAGGTTATAGCATCTTTAAAGCCAAAACTCAAAAACGGAATGACAGAAAGGTCTGAAGAATTTGGGTCATAATTGTGAATTTCAATGGCTAAAATATTGGTATCATTGCGCATAGCTTGTTTTAGCACAATGTCATCAATGATAAACGTTTCGGGGTTTCCGCCTTGATACATCACTGCCTCATGGTCTCCTGCAAGTTCGTCCCAAGAAGGTGGATAGCCTATAAGCCCATTTCTGGCAATTTCAATTCCATTCAAATATGCCACAAAACCATCGTCATAGTCTATATCCAAAATGCCTTTTGAGATTTTGGACGTATCTGAAATGACAAATTTGGTACGAGCATAAATGGAAGTTGTAGGATTTGCTACCAAAGTAGAATCGTCTCCATCTCCATATCCTATGCTCATTTTTCCACTATTCCAGCTCGAAACATTGAACCAATAAAATTTCCAACCCGCAGAACTACTGGCATCAGGGATTGTATATTTCCATAAAACATCGGGATAAACCGCTGTTTCATAATGATCTACATTGGGAATGATGTTTTTTCCCGAAGCAAAAACGGTGAAATAGTCGTTTGCTGCAAATACCTTATTGGGAAATACCCATTTTAGCGGCAAATTTCTGTCATCAGATAAGCCGTAACCATTTAGGTTGATGGGACCTGTACTGCCATTATACAACTCTATCCAGTCGGGGTCGTCTCCGTCTTGGTCTATGAGAGTTGTTGCGTTAGCATTTGATGCTTCATTGAGGTAAAGTTGAGCAGAAATGCGGACAGAAAAGCAAAATAACAGAACGAGGAAAGTAAAAATCGTTTTTTTCATAAATGTGAATGAAATGTAAATACACAAAACGAAAGCGTAAGGGCTTACGTGTCTGCGAAAATACAATTTTTTGTTTAAATATAATTCACAAAAATGAAAAAAAGGCGTTAGTTCCCACTTTTTCCTGCTCTCAACAAATCTGTATAGATATTTTCGGGGCGAGGCAAGGAGTCTGCGCCAATTTTCATATAGGAAATATGTAAATGTGTAGGCGATTTGGCGGCATACGCATTTTTGCCTGTTCTGCCTACTGTGCCTATCACATCACCTACTCGCACAATATCGCCCACGCCCGAAAATACAAACGAATGATGGGCATAAGCAAATAAACCATGGCTCACAGGGTCGTATATCATCACCGATTTGCCCCCTCGCAACTCACTTTCGGGCTGCCAATCATTCACAACGGCAACTACAACGCCACAAGACATAGAACGTACATTGACCAAAGTACCTGTTTTGTCGTCTGTATCATCTTGATTTATATCTCGAATAAAAATATCATGGGAAGGGT
>JAAFHL010000097.1:8699-13152 GCA_013298365.1 Bacteroidota bacterium
GGTGCGCAGAACTTTTATTTCCATCAAAATAATCGTATCCTTTTGATATATAGCCTTTTCCATATCCACCAATAGAAAGATGATTGTAGCCTTGAACGGGGAAAATCCAATTTTCACGAGGAACTTCTACGCCGCCATTGTCAGTAAAATATTGTTTGAGCTGCGGAATAATGGATTTAAACTGCGTTTTTGCCTCTCTTTTTTCAATTCTACCTTCCCTAATTTGCGATTGAAGGTCATTGAAAACATAGCAAGGATTTTCGTAAGTAGCCAAGCAAAGTGAAAGAAGAACAAGTGTTTTGAACATATATTTGTAATGAAAAATTAATGCAAGTTGCGAATTGCGTTCTGTAGCGGCGATTCTCCAGAATCGCCGCTAACAAAGAAAGGTTTAAGTGTATTATGTAGCCCAATAAAAGGCTTTTCGGTCAGATAAAACAAGTTTTATGGCTTAGTAGCTGCGATTCTGGAGAATCGCAGTACGACAAAAACAATACCCAACTTAGATTAATGAATAATGTGAAATTGAAACATTGGTTTGCTCTACTTTGTCAAGTTGAAATAGAAATCATCTGATTAGGAGATAACAAATTTGTGTCTTATTTTACAGCTAATCCTTATTCATTTACTACTTATTGAATCGAGGAATATTTTTAGCAATAGCAGATGCATATTTTTTTTGCGCCTGTAGGGGTGTTGTGCAAAAAAGCATACAAAATCCTGCTAAAAAAGTAGAATAAAAAAAATGTTTCATAAAAAATTAGTTGTTAGTATGTATTTGAATAGTAATTGATTGAAAATTAAGTTGTTGTGTTTTTTGCTATGAAAAAACAATCATTCTATTAGAATCTACCTTAGCGAGAAGTGTATAGATTCCAATGGAATGGGTTAAAGACAATCGTTAAAGAGTAAATTTGATAACGACATAGAAAATCGGAAGAAATGTCAGAACATAACTGTGCACAAAAAAACTATAATAAAAAACTCGAACCCTGTCAGGGTTAAACGCTGTCAATCCATTTCTTTATGTCGATGTCAAAATCTCTTAATGCCTCAGCCAATCTTGCATGATATCCTCTACATAAATATCGGTGGCTATATTGCGAATAAAAGCCTCATTACTTTCTTTTCTGATGATATTTGCCGTTAAAATGCCCTTGTCAAAGGCATGATTTTCCGTCTCAAAAGCCGCACTTTTTTGTTCCATCACTTTTTCATATTCGTCTAAAAAGGCTTCTCGTGTTTTTCGTTCTTCTCGATATTCTTCAAAACGAAGGGATACTTTCATCACAGGAATATCTTTTGACAAAGTATTGTAAATACTTTTAACCCAAGCAAATCGCTCGTTTTCAGCCACTCTTTTTTGACTGTTTTCGGCTAAACGCTTGATAGGTAGTGCCGCTAATTTGGCATAATTAACGTCTTTTATAATCGAATCATTGGGCAATACTGTCGTATAATCGCCTTCCTTTTCTCCCATTAAATTGCCTAAATCTGGCAACACAATTTTGAGTTTTTTTATTTCTTTTGCCACATCATTTGCACAGCTATTGGCAATTCGCTCATTTTGTCCATGATAAAATCCGGGAAGGTAAATATAGCCTATTTTTTTTCGCCTGTTAGCACTAAGCTGTGAACGATATTTTCTTCTGTAATCGCTTTTTCTTTGATAAGCATCACTTTTTCAAAAAGCCCATCGGCTTTTTGTACAGTAAGTTCTATTTTTTTACAGGAGTTGGAATAGAGGATATCTATCAACTCGCTTTGATTTGATTCGGTTAAATCAATTTCGTTACCTTGTTGTGTTTTTACTTTTATCAAAACATCTCCTTTATTCAATTTTCTACTATTCCATGCAGCACTTTCTGGCATTAAACGCTCAATTTCTAATTGCCCTTCGTCGTTTTCAGAATATTCTATCCCAAAAGTAAAGGCATCTTTGGTAATACCTTTCATAAAAAGCGATTTGTGTGCCTTAGATAAATAGACAGAATGAGGGTCAAAAGTATAGGTTAGTGCATTGAAAAAAGAAGCTGCCAAATAATTTTCAAAGCCCATTTGATGATTGAGAATACCGTTTAATTTGTTCATTCTTTTTTTCAAAACGTTTTCTCTTACTTTTTGTTCACTTACCAGAATCTCCTCATCACTCGCATTTTCGATGGCTCTTCCTACGATGTTTTTTAATACTGAATATTTCAAAATTGAAAATAATTTTTGCTTTTGTGCATTTGTATCTTTTACAAAAGTAGGCATATCTGTGTCTTTCTGCTGAGGAAGAAAAATAGAATCCGTTTGTGTGTAATCAAAGGGCTTTTCCAAAAGGCGATTTATCACATTGATGGTTTGTTGTAGCCGTGTTTTGTACAACTCCCTTGCTGCGGGCAAAAATACCCACGATTTTCCTTGAAAATTCTGGTCTATGTCTTTTTCGTATTTTGCAAGCGTTTGCATATCTTCTTGCGTCAATATCATGGCTGCACCGTCTATCTGTTTCAAGAATAATTGGAAAACTTGAGAAGCTAATATGTCATCACAATTTTTAGGGCTAACATGATATTTCTGTAAGGCTGCGTATAGTGCAACCCCTTCTTGTTGAATGTTTTTGGGCGCTTGTGAGAAAACGGGCTGTCCCAAAAGTAAGATGAATAGCATCATGGGCGAATGTAGGGACAAAAATTTCTTTTTTAGCATAGTTGAGTTTTAAAGATGATTGAACAGTACTGAACAATTTTATGATTTAATTCAAAATTAATAAAGAAAATCTAAATAAAAAAAAGTTTCATGTTTTTTTTGTGATTTATGCGGTTTTGAGTGTTTACTGCTTGTTTTTCACCGTAGTTTGTATCCCCATAATATCGGTATTTATCCATACTTTCCCCGTTTTTGAGGATACAAATGGGGACTAAATACCCTCAACAGCAGAATTTTGGTACTACTTATCTTTAACAATATTACCTTTTTTGTCTATATAAAATGTTTTCTTGTTTTTGCTAACCATTGCCAAACCGTTATAGAAAGGGAGAGCATCAACATATTGAAAAGGAATAATTAGTTTCCTACTGCTATCTATATATCCGAATTTTTCATTCTTTGCTACTGCGGCTAATCCTTCGCTAAAATATTGCGTATCATCATATTGAAAAGGGATTATAAACAACATCAATATTTATTTATTTTAGGTATGAGATTAATGCTGTACTTGAAATAAATAATATTATGGGTAAGTCCTTTAGTTGTAGAATGTGTTATACAGTAGAGATTATTTACTTTACTTTTCTTTTGCAAAAACTATGGCATAATCCGCAAAAATTACTACCTTTGCGTTAAGAATTTATACATAATACATGCAAGAAACAAACGACACGATGACGTTTTCGGATTTCCCCCTTGAAGCTACTTTATTAGAAGGCATTGCGGCGATTGGATTCGATAAACCTACTCCCATTCAACAAGCGGCAATTCCTATCATTGTAGCGGGAAAAGACATGATTGGCTCGGCACAAACAGGTACGGGCAAAACGGCGGCTTTTGTGATTCCGACCTTGAATCGCATTATGCAAATGTCCAAAACCCCCAAAGTTAAAGCCTTGATAATCACGCCTACCCGAGAACTTGCTTTGCAAATTGACCAAACAATCGAAGGTTTGGGCTATTTTACAGGGGTTTCTTCTTTGCCGATTTATGGGGGAAATAATAAAATGGATTGGGATAGGCAAATTGCGGCTATCAAAAATGGGGTGGACATTATTGTGGCTACACCTGGTAGGTTGCTCATGCATATGTCGCTTGGCTATTTGGATTTTAGTGAAACAGAAATGCTCATTTTAGATGAGGCGGATAAAATGTTGGATATGGGCTTTCACAATGATATTTTGCGCATTGTCAAAGAACTGCCCGAAGAACGTCAGGCATTGATGTTTTCGGCTACGATGCCGCCAAATATGAGAGAGTTGGCTCGCAAAATTTTGAAAAAAGGCGCAGAGGAAGTCAATTTCAAAATGTCTAAACCTGCGGAAAACATTCATCAAGAAATTTTTTATATAGAAGACGAAAATAAATTGGCTTTGCTGGGCGAAATTATGAAAGCCCAAAAAGTAGAAAGTATGATTATTTTTGCGGCAAGTCGGGTAAAAGCGGACGGGATTCATGCCAATTTGATAAAAACAGGCTATGAAGCAAAGGTAATTCACTCCGACAAAGGGCAAGATGAAAGGCAACTTATGTTGTTACAATTTAAAAATAAACAATATCCGATTCTGGTTGCTACGGATATTTTGGCAAGGGGCATTGACATTGACAACCTTACGCATGTACTCAATTTTGATGTGCCACATGACCCCGAAGATTATGTGCATCGCATTGGGCGTACTGCTCGTGCAGGCGGAAGTGGAACGGCGATTACCTTTGTTAGTCCGAGGGAAAAGTTTCGTTTTCGTCCGATAGAGCAGTT
>JAAFHL010000098.1:0-7167 GCA_013298365.1 Bacteroidota bacterium
GATGAAAAAACTATACCTCGCAATAGCGATTCTTACTGCAATTCCTGTCGCATCTTTTGGTCAAGTATTTGTCCAAAATACGATGTTCCCAATGAACAAGTATGTCTATAATCCAGCAGCAGCAGCAGCTAGTGGTGTTACAAGCATCACGGGTATGTATCGTGCGCAATGGGTGGGGATAAAAGGCAATCCTAATTTGGCAACCCTTGGTGGAGAGGCTGAAATTGCCCAAATCAAAGGTGCTGTAGGCGGATATTTTATTTCGGATAGATTAGGTCCTCTTGCAACTACAGGCTTAAATGTTTCGTATGCTTTCCGTACCTCTTTGGGCGACCCCGAAGAAGAAACTACTCCTACCCTTTCTATTGGGGTAAATGGCGGTTTTACCTCTAAAGCAATTAACGGACAATTTGAGTCTGCTCCTACGGGCAGTGGAACCGTAATTGATCCTATGCTTGGACAAGCGAACTATCAAGCATCTATTTTTGCACCTTCTTTGGGGGCAGGTATTTATTTTAGTGGAAATCAAGATAAATACTACATAGGTGCATCAGTTCAAGATTTGCTTGAGCCTTCTATCACAAGTCTATTCATAAGTAACATCTCTACCGCAAGAGTGCCACGCTCGTATTATGTAATGGGAGGTTATACCTTCAAAATTACAGAAAGAACAAGCCTTCAACCTAATGTTGCTTTTAGAACAGATGGCAGAGTGAGCCAAGTAGATTTGAATGTATTAGCAAATATTAGTCCTGTTGTCGTAGGGGTAGGTTACAGATTAAACGACTCTTTTTCAGGTATCTTAGGCGTAAATGTATCTGACAGGTTTTTCATGGGCTATTCGTATGATTATACTACTTCTCGCATCAATGCAGCAACAGATGTACATTCACATGAAATGATACTAACCTATCGTTTCCCAGCCGTAGAAAAAAGAGGAAATATCTTAGAAGATATTTTTGGTAATCATCGTTAAGTATATAATTGCTAACTTTCCTTACATGCGTGTATAGATGGCATATTTGTTGTAACAAATATTTTCATAATCGCTTTTTGTAAGAAAAGTGCGGATTTGTATTAACCTTATAAACAATGCGTTACTTCTTTTCCTATATTTGTGAGAAATTTATTTCTACAAATGAGAAAATTGAGGCATATTTATAGGGAATGTCAGAATAAAATAAATAAAAATGCTGTTTCACCTTATAAAAACACAATTTTAAACAATAAGTATTTTATTTTGTCGTATATATCTTAAATTCGCAACAGAAATAATCACAACCTACACACACTGTGTAGGCAATTCGAGAAACTAATTTGTAACCGGTATAGTATGAAAAAGGTTTTATTTGCGCTGTCCGTTTTGGCAATTTTTGCCTCAGGCTGTGGGCTCTTCGGCGGAAAAGAGACGGGTCATCACGGGGAATTAACCGGACGTGTGGACCGTATGGAATGGGATCAATACCAACCCATGAACATGGTCATCATTCCGCCCGGAAGCTTCCATATGGGTCAGAATGACCAAGATGTAAACTATTCTCAAGTAGCGCATAATCGTCAGATTACGATTAGTGCGTTCTATATGGACGAAACCGAAATTACGAACAACGAATATCGTCAGTTTGTATATGGTGCGGGACCTAATGAGAAAAAACCAACCCAACAAAATGGGGCTTTGGATACCATCAATCCTATGTATCAGGCTTGTATCGTTCCCGATACAATGGCATGGAAAAGAGATTTTTCTTACTGCTATAATGAGCCTATGTTTGAAAATTATTTTTGGCATCCTGCTTTTGATGAGTATCCTGTAGTTGGCGTAAATTGGTATGCAGCGGAGCAATTCTGCAAATGGAGAACGCAAGCGCTCAATCAATACAGAGCAGAGCAAGAACTTCCAAACATGCCTCGTTTCCGTCTTCCAACGGAAGCAGAGTGGGAATATGCGTCTCGTGGAGGATATGAGCACAAATTGTATCCTTGGGAAGGTCCTTACCTTCGTAACTCAAAAGGTTGTTTCTTAGCAAACTTCAAACCAGGTAGAGGAGATTATATCGCCGACAACTATGAATATACTTGTCCTGTGAAAGAATATTTCCCAAATGACTATGGTCTTTGGAATATGCCAGGAAACGTAGCTGAATGGTGTGAAGACGATTTTGAGGAAACAGGTTTTTCGTATGCACATGATTTGAATCCTGTGTATAGAAATCCAAAATGGAAAGAAGCAGACAGAGTGCCAGGTGGTGCGCATATCCGCAAACTTATCCGTGGCGGTTCTTGGAAAGACATCGGCTATTTCTTGTCAAATGGTACACGTACCTACGAATATACTGATACAGCAAAAGCATTTATCGGTTTCCGTTGCGTAGTTAGTATCATTGGTCGTCAAGGTGGAGCGGCAAGTTATTAAGCAAAAAACCACAAAAAAGATAAAAATGGCATCGGCAATACCGATGCCATTTTTGTGCTATAAAGGCATATAAAAAAGGGTATTTTTTTTGGGATTGTTTGCTAAAAAAATACCCACTATCTTTACATTATAATTAAGGATTTAAAAAATACCTTTCTTATTTTGTCTTGTTAAGATAGCAAAATTTCCTAATGTGACTGTTTTTTATCTATTTTGGCATGAAATCTGTAATATGAAATAGCGCGCGTTTCATATTAATTAGGCTTCATCAAAAAGTATTTTATTAAATTTTATTCGCTTCTTTTAATAATTAGATTTCTTGATATTTTTGAAAAAATAAATGTTGCAAAAAAAAAGTGTTGAAAAAATGTTTTTTTTCAGATATTTTTTGCTTACAACAAAAAAAGTTCTATTTTTGTTCCGAACTTCAATAAAAGCGTTTATTTATCTAAATTTATCAATAAATCTTATCGTTTTTATCTTTTCACAAACTTAAGTACATCAAAACAATGGCAAAAGGAAAAGGCTTTTTTAAATCCCGAGCTGGGAAGAACATCATGAACATTATCTATGGTGTGGGTGCCGCTATCGTAATTCTAGGGGCTTTGTTTAAAATTTTGCACTTACCAGGTGCAACACTAATGTTGATGGTGGGTATGGGTGTAGAAGCAGGGGTATTCTTAATTTCTGCTTTTGACTTTCCTGCTGATGACTACGAATGGGAAAAAGTGTATCCACAATTGGGAGACCCAAATTTCATTCCTACGAATGATTATCAACAACAAGCACTTCCTAAAATGAATTTCGATGTGGATGCTTTTGATGGACTTTCTGGAACGCTTACAGGCTTGAAAGACAGTGTGTCTAAATTCAATGGTGTTGCAGATGCAGCAGGTCTTACAAATTCTTATGCAGAAGCTATCAAAGGTGCAACTGGCAAAATTCAAACCCTTAATCAAAGCTATGGTGTAGCTGTGGAATCTATGGGTAAATTTGCAAATGCTGCAACAGATGCTAAAGCGTATCATGATCAAGTTCAATCAGTTACCAAAAACTTAGGTGCTTTGAACTCTGTGTATGAGTTAGAATTGCAAGATGCAAAAACACACTTGAAATCATTGAATCAATTCTATGGCGCAATGACAAAAGCTATGGGTAGCATGGTAGAAGCAAGCAAAGATGCGGACGCTTACAAGCAAGGTATGCAACAGTTGAATACAAACATCCAAAAACTTAACAACGTTTATGGAAATATGCTTTCAGCTATGGCAGGTGGCGTAAAATAATTCGCTTCCATCGAGTATTCTATTTTTTATTCATTTTTCTAACACATTTACAAGTAAACAGAAAATATGGCTGGTGGTAAAGTTGGACCTCGTCAGAAGATGATTAACATGATGTATCTCGTGTTAACGGCACTTCTGGCACTCAATGTAAGTGCGGAAATTCTCTCCGCCTTCGAAACAATTAAGCAACAGCTCAATTACTCGTCTCAAAACGCAGAAGCAAGTGCGACAGGGGCTATTAAAGTAATGAAAGCTAAAGTTGATGAGGAGGTAGCAAAAGGTCAAAAAGACAATGCAGGGGTAAAAGACTCTTTGGACATTGTGCATAATATGACAAAAGACCTCATTACGTATATAGATGGCCTTGACAAGTCTTTACTTGCCATGGACGGTGTTCAAGACCCAAAAACAGGTGAGATTCTTCGTAAAGATGAAACCGAATTGAATCACAACTTTTTTATGGGTGCTGGTGGTGGAGAAGAGCAAAATGGTGGACGTGGGGCAGGTAAGGCATTTGAGCTTAGAAATAAAATCAATGCTTACTACAAAACCTTGATGGACATTCATAATGCTGGTACAACAGTTGATACTGCAAAATGGAAAGCGGCTGAGTTTACCATTCAAGACCAAAAAGCAGAAGATGGACAATCTGTTACTTGGGAAAAGAATACTTTCAATGGACCGATTGTAGCTAACTTTGCGATGCTTGAGGCGTTGAAAGCTGATATCTATCAAAAAGAAAACAAACTTTTGAATGATTATGCTGCTCGTTTAGGGATGAAGCCAAGGGAAATTAAGGAAGTACCTCCAGTAACGCCTCCCAAAATAGAGCCACCAAAAGTAGAGCCACCAAAGGTAGATACAAAAGAACCTAAAAAAGAGGTTGAAGTGGATAAAGTAAGTGGTAAAGCTACTTTAATTGTTTCTCCTATATCATCTGTTGTTGTTGCAGGTATGCAATACAAAGCAAAGTTGATTGTAGGGATTGAACAAAAAGATAAGTTTAACTACACAACTACCATGGGAAGTATTGCGGGCGATGAAGTTATTATTCCTGCAAATGGAAATTCAATTCCTGCTGGTAAATCAGAAATCGAGCAAACCTATACCGTAAATACAACTATTCAAGGAAAACCATTGTCTGCAACAGAGAAATTCAAAATCCGTAAACCAGAAATCGTAGTAACATCGGCTTCTGTACAGAATTTGTATCGTCTTTGCGGTAATATGGTAAACATTGATGTACCTGCTTTGGGCGATTTGTATAACCCTGTTTGTACGGCTTCTGATGCAGATATCAAGCAAAGTGGTGAGAGCAAGAAGAAATTCTTGATTGTACCAAGAGGAAATAAATGTATTGTAGGGGTAAGTTCACTTATGAACGGTCAAACCATGAAAATTGGTGATGTCGTATATAATGTAATTGACCCGCCAAAACCATCTATCGAAATCTTGATTAATGGACAACGTGCTTCTTCTTCTACACAAGTAGCAAAAGGCTCACGCGTTACCTTGAAAGTAGTACCTGACCCAGAGTTCAAAGCGGCTCTTCCACAAGATGCTCGTTATGAAATTACTGCGGTTGATGTATATAAGCAATGTGGTTTGACTCCTCCAAGTAAAGCAGGTGGTACAGGTCTTAGTGGCAGAGATGCTGCTGCAGGTTTGGACTTCCCAATCCCTGGTGAGGCTTTCCAATGTGCATCTGGCTCAAAAATCTTCTTTGAGGTAAAAGATGTAGCACGTAAAAACTTTCAAGGTAAAATCGTGGTTGATACACGTTTTACATTGTACGAAAAATCTATCTCTGTAACGACAAAGTAATTAATTAGTTGATAGTTAAAATTGAGAGTTGAAAGTTATTAGCTACTTAAATTTAACCTATTCTCTAAATGAATGTAATTGAGATAAGATACATAAAAAAACAAGGCTGCTCCAAAGGGGTAGCCTTGTTTTTTTGTGTATCTCGTAGATTATCGTTAGTTAAAATTCGACATTACGATTCGTGATAGCGATTAGCACGCTTAAATGTGCCTAAATCATTGTGCCTTACGCCGTGTTTTTTCAGTACCTCAACCGCTTTTTTGGCGGTAAGCTGTCGAATATAAAATGTTTCTTGCACAAAAAAATGATGAATTGCGTGGGTTGTTCCAAAGTTAAAACAAAATAATTGGAAAGGAAAGGTCCACCAAACGTTGAGGATTTGTGTTTGTTCCAAGATATTTCCTTTTTCTACATCGCCATAATAATGTAAATTTGACGTTATAAAATGAAGGCAAAAATGACGAAATAAATTAGGCGCAACCAGTAAGACAATAAATGGTTTTGAAAATGCCAAAAAGCTAAACATTTCGGCAGGAAAAGCCATATTTAAGCCCAATAAACCATCTATTCCTAAGGCAAGATAGCACAAAGCAAAGGCGTACCACATCAAATGTAAAGGAATCCCCACAGGTAAAAAGCCCGAAAACACAATGCGCCAAATGTTTTTCACTTCTTCTTGCGTAAATTTTCCTTCTTTTTCCATTTTACGCACTTCGGGATAGAGCCATGGAGAACGCAGTACAACAGACAAGATTTGGTCTGGCATGATAAAGGCACGAAGTAAACCCCATTTTTCACCATTTGTAACGATGCGTTCCTCTAAATCCGAAACAGTTCCCGAATATTTATGATGATGCAAATGTAAATACCTTCTATACCAAGGACTTACCGTCATAGGACGGAAAATCCAAACACCGAGCATCATAAAGTTGTGCCAAAAAGGACTTTTTTTGAAATACAGATAATGAATTAAATCATGCTCTAGTTCGTGCAAAAAAGAGGTCCAAAATGCTATCCATAGCATAGTTACCCACACATTCACATAGCCCGTAAGGTAGCCATACATTGCCAATAGTATCATGGCAGAACTTGTGAGTAAGATGCCCATACCTATCGCATCTTGATTCTGCAAAATAGGATATTTTGCTTTGATGTCTTTGGAAATGATTTGAATTTCTTTGAAAATAGAACGACTTGCTTCTTGATGTGTCATAAAGAAAAAAAAATATAAAATAGCTTGGAATATTGTTTGTATAAGCGCAAGGACGGTTTATTTACCTCACAATAAGCATGATACAAATACAATATCAAATTATGGTAAAAATATATATTAGCAATGGAATGATTGCGAAAAAAACATGTAGCTACTAATTATAAAAAGATAAAATGCTGACAATCATTTATTTGTTCATTATTAAATGCCTTTTTTTTATTTTCATATTATAAATGTTAATTTTTTGATTACTTTTGTGTGGAAATTGAACGAAACACACTCTTAATAACAAAAATACTTTGGCATTGTTTTTCCGTAGGAAAACGAATATTAAAGATACTTCTGATGAGCAACTGATAACGTTGTACAAAGATACAGAAGATACGTTGTATATTGGCGAATTATTTGACCGATATACACAGTTATCTTTT
>JAAFHL010000098.1:7177-13038 GCA_013298365.1 Bacteroidota bacterium
AGGAAAGCAAAGATGCGGTGATGCAGGTGTTTGAACGTTTGATAAATGATGTCAAAAAGTATGAAATCAAGCAATTTCGTTTTTGGCTGCATACGGTAGTAAAAAATCATTGTTTGGCGGTTTTGGAGAAAAAAAATCGGATTCCATTGAGTTCAAATGAGTTTCTCCACAATATGGGTGAAGATGAGACAAAAAAAGGACCTAAATTGTTAGATGATGATGAAATGGAATGGTCGGAGGAGCAATTGCAGCAGTTGGAAAAAGCCATTACTTTTTTGAATGACGAGCAAAAAACCTGTATAGAATTGTTTTACTTGCAACAAAAATCATATATAGAAGTAGCAGAAATCACAGGTTATGACCTCAAACAAGTCAAAAGTTTTATTCAAAATGGAAAAAGAAATTTGAAAATACATCTTACAAAAATGAATTTTTAACGCATGTTAAACTAAACCATATAAGACATATAAGAACATATAAGTCATCTACTAGGGTAGATAAATAGCATCATGGCAAAAAATATAGAGATATCAGTACCTTTCACAAATCTTTCAGTTGATATACTCAAACGTTATCTTGAAGGCAGGCTTTCTGCCAAAGAACGTACAGAAGTAGAAAAACAACTGAAAGAAGACCCACTTGCTGCAGACGCACTAGAGGGACTTCGTGCATTGGAAAACCATGACTTATTGCTTGCGATTGCGCCTGCTATGCAGCGTGATACACGTCAAATGCTGGCACGTAAACGATATAAAAAATTTATTGGGCTGTCTATTCGTCATTATGTGATGGCGGCAGCGGTGATTATGGTGATATGGTTATCTTTTTCTATTTTTAGAGACCTAAATACCAAAAATATGGATAGGCAAATTGCGCAAACAAGTACAGCAGCCGATTCGCAGCCGATTGCGCAAATACAAGAATTGCCTACCGAACTTACCACAAGTGATACAGCAAAGGCACTTAACCCGCTTCAAACTGTAAGAAACGACTCGCAACAAATTTCTCCCACAAGTCCTAGAGGAGAAGTAAGAATTATTGATTATCCTGCTTCAACAGAAAGTAATAATTCGGCTTCACAGGAGGAAAAACAGGCTTTGGCAGAAAATAAAATTTTACGGGAAGATATTCCTTCTCCGCCGCAACCTGTCTCAAAACCTACACCTGCACCCATAAGCGTAGATGCAAGCGCAAAAGGCGGAACAACTGCACCTGCAAAAGATATAAGCAAAGGTAGTCCTACAAAAGGTGGTAATCCTGCGCCACAGGCTTCCCCTAACTTCAACAATTCGCCTTCGATGAGTGAAGCAAAAGTGCCTACTCAAAGCCAAAAAGGAAAAATTCAAAAAGACGAATCTTTTGATGATGATTTGTCTGTAAAAGAAAGTGAAGAAAGTATTGAATTGAAAGCACCTGATGTAAATATGGCAACAGGGATGAACGATTTTAATGCAGGAAATTATGCAAAAGCCGCCGCATCTTTTAAGAAAATTTTGGTGACTTCTGTTTTCTATCCTGAATCTCGTTTTCGACTTGGGCAATGCCAGGCGGCTTTAAAAGATTATCTTCAAGCAGTGAATACATACAAAAGTATAGGGCGCAAATCTCCTTTTTATTTTCAGGCACAATGGGAGTTATCGGAAATATATCTTTCGCAAGGCGATAAGGAAAAGGCAAAAAAAACCCTTCTTCAAATTTCGAAAGAAAAAAATCCTTATCAAAATCAGGCAGTACAGAAATTAGTAGAAATACATTAAAGAAAAATCCCTTTTGAGAAAATATCAAGAGGGATTTTTTTGCGAGTTATTAAATTTGGTCAAAACATTTGCTTATTTTCTTTTGCCAGATGCCGTACAAGTGTACCACGTTACGCCAGCACCTACCCCACTCATATTATACGAAATACTCAAATCGCCTGTACTTGGCACAAGATTCATCGTTCCGCTAATGTTGTAGGCGTTTCCATCACAGGTACTATTAAGCCCCACAATATTACTCGAATACGACTTCACAATCAGCAATGAATTGATGCTGCCCCCACAGCCTTGCAAGTTTTTTACTGCCACTTCATCTTCATCAACTTTGGCAAGCTCCAAATCAAATGTCTTATTAATGGCACTTCCACTGCCTGTACCTGCTTGCGGTGTGCAGTTGCAAGTCATTGCATATACGCCTTGAAACTCATCGGACGGATATACACAATCACCTTTTTCGGTGCTGTTGTTTGCCGCAGGGTCAATACACCTTTTGCCGCAAGCAACAAAAATGAAAGAAAGAACAAATAAAGCAATGTTGAATGTGAAAAATAATTTTTTCATGGATTTGTTTATGATTAAAAATGTGGGTCAAATATAGACATTTTTTATGAGAAAATCTTATTTTACTACCACCCAATACGCAGATTTTCCGCCTCTATCTGTGCGATATGTACTAAAAAATTGACCAGAAATGATAGGTTCTAATGCTTTTAAATCGCTAAATTGCGCTTCATTTAAGATGAAACCTACGTGAAGGTTGGACTTGTATAAGTTGTGAATGTCTTCACTTTCATGTATATTTTTGAAATGTAAAGACAAATAAAAAGGCAAACTTGGCGGTTTTCCTTCCGCATTTGCTATAAAAATAGGGATATCTTGTGGCAATTTCGCTGAGAGATAAGTAGCAACTTGTTTGGTAGCATTGCGCATATTGTCCAAACTTGGAACGACTAAACCCCAAACTAATAAGAGAAAAAGAGCAGCATTTGCCAATAATGTATAGATATAAAAAGTAGTTTGCTGCTTTTGAACAAAATAAAATGCGCTAAATGTCCCAACACTCAATAAAACACCTGTAATTCGT
This sequence comes from Bacteroidota bacterium, assembly GCA_013298365.1. Lineage (GTDB taxonomy): Bacteria > Bacteroidota > Bacteroidia > J057 > J057 > JAAFHL01. The sequence continues at coordinate 10,019 of JAAFHL010000098.1, forward strand.
AGCAAAATAAGGCTATATGTAGGTAATTCTATCCAAAAAGGTGCAATACATAAGCCTATTCCTACACATAACATCAAAAAAGTATGAATATATGCGATAATATTTCCTTTTTCTGTTACATTGCTTATCATTTTATCGGCAAAAATTGCCATCATAATCGCCAAAGGCATATAAGCTGCCAAAGTATAGGAAGGTAATTTGCTGGGCAAAATCTCATAAATGAGCCACGCCGCCACAAACCATGCTGAAAGCAAGAAATGTATGCCGATTTCTTTTTCTCGATTTGGAAAAAAGGTTTGTATTTTTTGTGGAAAATAAGACAAAATCGCATTTCCCATATAGCGAAAAATTTGATACAAGGCAGGAAAAAGCAAGGGCAAATAGGGCAGAAAGAAACCTATAAAAGTAAGCAAATAGTAGCCCGGTGGACCTGTTTGCCCAAAAACATAGCTATTGACTCGCTTCAAAATATACCAATCTATAAACCATGTTAGAAACTCGCCGCCATCTTCTTGTGTGGTAAGATATGCCCAATAGCCTATCGGCATGAGTGCTAAAGGCAGAAAAAACCAAGGATGAAAACGAAAAAGTTGAAATCTTTGGGGCGAAAATGCGAAGATTATTATCGCAAAAATGCCTGTGAAAATGAAAATCGGTGGACCTTTTGTTAAAACAGCAAGGGAAAAAGCAAGCCAGAAAGTTAAAAGTTGAAAGTTGATACTTCGACTTCGCTCAGTACAGGAAATTGAAAATTGAAAAAATGAATTTTTATTATTGGGGATTCCTAAACTTTCCACGCTCCACTTTCCACTTTCAACTATTTCAATCACCGCCCAGCCACAGATGCTGCTCCACAAAAAAAGCAAAGCATCTGTAAGTGCCATTTTTGCCATAAGTGGCACAAAAAAAGATGTTCCCAAAATAGCGGTAGATAGAAAGGCAATGCGTGTAGAAAAATATTTTTTTGTCTTAAAAAAACACAAAAGATAGGTGAAAAATACCGCTAATGCCGAAGGGAAACGCACAGCAAATTCATTTATGCCAAATATTTTGTAAGAAAAGGTGATGAGCCAAAAATGTAGCGGTGTTTTTCGATGCGGTTCAGACCAGAGAAATTGTGGAATATGTGCTTGTGGATTTTCTAAAAAATATTTCCCAAAACCTGCATAAGCGGCTTCATCTTGGTCAAAAAGGGTAATATTATGGTTGGAAATAAGGAGAATGAAAAGAAGGAGGATAAAAAAAAAGATTTCTCGCAGATTTTCAGCGATAATGTTTCGACCACGCTCAATAACCGCAGATTTTCGCAGGTATAGCCAAAATTGTACCATTATTTTTCAATCATTTTGAGGAAATGCTCAAAGTTTTGCAGCATTTTCTTGAAGCGATTTTCTTTGAAAGCAACCATAATTTCATAAAAACTTTCAAAACCTTCTCTATAAACTGCGGTGCGGGTGCGAGCATGAGAAAACGCAGATACAAAGTGCGGAGTCATGCTTTCTGATGTATCAAAATTAAGTAAAATATCCATGTCGTATTGCGCAATAAGCCCTTGGACTGCTACATTAGGGCAGTCTAACCAATTGACTTTTTCAGGATTGATAAATACAGAATGTGCTGATGTACCAAAAGCTGGCGTAGATTTTTTGATATAGTTCAGTTCAAAAACAATGACTTTCAAACCCTTGGCTCTTGCACCGTCCATATAAGTGTGAATGTCTTTTAAATCCTCTGGATTGCATTGATTCACATTTATCATCAAGCCGATAGATTTGGCTTTTTCCACATCTATAAAATCGTGGGCAAATTTTTTGCTCTGCGTCAGCACCTGATTTATTTTTCGATTACGAAAATACGTTTTGATTTTTTCCCACATAATCTTAATTTTCGCCAAAAGTACAAACAACTTCTGATATTCACAAAATTTCTATCAGATTTTCAAAAATACCTATTCAAATCAGCTAAAGAATTCGCCGATTTATAACGTTATAACTTGTTGTAACGAAAACCCATGAACTTTTGCTATAACAAATTGCTTTAATGGGACTAAGGGTGGTATAACTTTCTAAAAATGCTTTGTGTCTTGTTGCCAAATTGCGAATGGCTTTGCAAAATAAGAAAAAAGTGTTTTTTATAAATAACTCATTATCAGATTTTTAAAATAAAAGACGGTAGATATCATGTATAATTGTGCTAAGGATTTGGCACAAGCCAAAAATATTGCGTTAATTTGGCAAACAAATATCTATTCATTCAATATGAAGCAACGTGTGATAAGGGCAATATCAATGTGTTTTATGCTTGTTTCGCTGTACTCGGTGTATGCCCAAACCAAAATAGCGAGACAAAATCCTGATGGTAAATTTGAAATCATTGCAGAACCTCGCAGTGTACGCAAGATTTTTGTCAATTTATTTAGCAATGAAATGGGCATTGTAGAGCCTGTAAATATTGGTATTAAGCAAGGAAATGGTACCGTAGATTTGCAAGGCGCAATCTTTCTCACTGCTGAAAGTAACATCGGGAACGATGGCGAAGGCTCAAAAGTGATGCGGGTCTATCTTACTTGGGGGACAGATGGATTTATTTACCTTCCAAATCAAGTAGTAGGAGAAGAATGTGCAAATGTAACTTGTACTCGATGTGCATTTGATGACGACACAGGTTGCTTTTGTAGTCTCCGTACAGAGGATAATAGTCATGTAGTTGGTTGTAGGCACTTGATTTATGCAGGTGAAAACAAACAAAAATAAAGTTTATTTAGCCTAGGGATATAGCCAAAAATGGCTATTGTTTCATATTAGATTTATGCCGTATATTTGCAGTCTGTTACTCACATATATTTTTCTTAATAGGACATGGGGCACTTCATACACATTTTTTGAATGAAATGCGTGTATCATTGGGGTAAATATTATGTTTTGTCTATTTATTTTTGTATAAGGTGTAGAAGCCGTAGTCTCCAACCTTATACAAAAAAATAAATTTCTAATGATTGAAATATCACTTAATAGAATTTT
>JAAFHL010000099.1 GCA_013298365.1 Bacteroidota bacterium
TATTTTCAAACCCGTTGAGGCACTATATTGACGTTCTGTTTTTGCGTTATGGTAAATACTACTCATTTATTTAGTACAATTATTAAATATTTTAAAGCCTATAAACTATAATTTGCCTTTATTTGTTTCATCTTCAACTAAAAGCAAGTCTATTTTTGTTGTCGGATTTTTTACTCATCCTCAATAATGTTATTACTATTCTTTTCACCCTCTACAATCTCCTCATCCTTTTCTAAAACAATTCCTTCAATATCCGATATAGAAATTTCAACGTCTTCTAAAGAGTCTTTGATTTTCTCATAATGAGCCAACGTAAATAAAAACTTGAGCATCCGTTCAGTCGTTTTTTCTTCATTATTTACCACTTCAACTTGTTTTTCGACAAATTGATTAAGAAATTTGAATGTTTTAATAATAATTTCTTTTTCATCTTTTTCATATATTTTGATAATATGCTTATTCACATTTATCTTATCTCCATATTTTGCCCTCAAATATTTTGTAAAAGCAACTTTAAACAAAGCCAATAGGTGATAAATATTAGTTTTGAAGGTATCTTGGTAAGAAAATGGAGTAATTTCATCAATACTATTAAATACATAAAAAGCACAAAGCATATTTTCATAAGATGTTTCCTTATTAAAAACTTTTTCATAAAGCCCTTCCTTATGCTCCTTATGAGATATAAAATTTAAATCTTTATTGGTCTTTGCATTTTGCGTGTTATTTTTTAAAACACTAACGGGATCTTGCAAATGATATGCAAGATATACATTGGCAAAAACAAAATTGGGTATTTTTTTTATATCCTTCGGCGTTTCTCTAAACTCATCACGTCTTTTTTCATACCATATTTTTGTTTGATAAGAAGAGTTTTGTAACATTACCTGAATATCGTCATTGGCGCAAAAATCTCTATCATTAACAGGATTTTGCGAATTAGTATATCTTGTAACATTCAAATCAAAATCTTTCCCACCCGATTTTAATAGACGTAAGGTAATAAGTGCCTCGCTATCCATTTGGATACGTTTTGTTGGAGAAGCACTCTCGTATGCTCTGTAAATAGAATAGACTGTTTGCGCCCCATTAATAATTTGCAAACCTGTAAGTTCAATATTTTCTGCCTTTTTACCAATAACGGGCAATAAATAAGTTATTGCTGTAATCCCATTATTGTAATACCAAAAATAAGCGGGATTCTCATTAGCCGTCTTTTCTATATCCTCATTAAATTGGGATTGCAACAACGGATTTCTAACGTTCTTATAAAAAAGCGCAAAGCCATATTTTTTAAATAAATTGTAAATACTCTTGGGACGGAGTAGAAACATATAAGCTTCAAATGGCTTCTCTATTTTAATATTTCCATTTTTTTGCACAATTTCAATACTTACAGGATTTTCTTCTGGGTTTTGATAAGATTCTAGGGGATTAATTGGCTCTATTTTCTTATATACCCTATCAATATAATCAATTTTTATTCTATTTATATCAATGATTTCAAATTTCGTTTTGTTATCATTATTTCTGAATGAATTAATATTTTCATCTGCCCCTCCAAAATATTGAGATAAAGACAAGAATATAAATTTGACTTCTCCATTAGCTTTTAGGTGATTGTCAAGCTCTTCCAGCTTTATTTTCAATTTTTCGTTAATATTTCGCTTTTCTCCACGAAGAATTGTTTCGAAATCATTTAGAGCCTTTAATATCTCGTCCTTATCTGTTTCCTTTTCGGAGTTATCTGCATTATTCCATTTAGACTGAACAACATAGAATACTTTGTCTCCTTGGTTATTGATATTATCAAAAACAATATCACAAGAACTATCATTATCACCATCAGTAATAAAATTTGAATAATTGGAAATTCTGCCATAGAATTCAAGAAACCAAATCAAAAGTACATAAGACTTTTGATTATTTATTGCGCTTCTATGTTTTTTCAAGAACTTATCTTCCCTATATTTAACCAAAAGAATATCAAGTTCTGTGTCAATTATATTGTAAAAATCCTTAGCAATCATATTGAAGTTAATTTTAATGCAAAGTTAAAAATATTTCTCATATCTATCATCAATTTTTTATTTTCCGACAACGACACGCATGAGCGCAAGTGGGGCGGGGCGTTTGCCTTGTGCGTTTGGATTCGCCCCACTTGACGCTCATGCAAATGTTGAGTGCCTTTTTATTTTTTAATCGTCCAAAATTCATCAGAAATCTTATCATATCCCCTACCTGTATAAAATCGTTGAAATTCAGTATCATAAGTAGCAGGAAATTCTACCTTAATTTCATCAGCAAGAATTTGAAGGATTTTGTCCCCTATTTGCGCACTATATTCTCCTCTCAATGCTTTTTCGTACCAACTTATCAAATCAATTTCAGTAATAATGCTTTGTATTTTCGATTTCCAACCAATTTGGTTTAACAAAGATACAATGATTTTCTGCTCAGCTTGCTTGCAAACAATCACAATTCTATCAGCAGTAACAGAGCTGACAATATCTTCCGCCAATTCTTGGCTCAAAGACAAATGTTTAATTTGGATAGCCAATCCAAAATTTGCCCACATATCCATACCCCTATCAGCAGCATTTGTTACCCCAACTCGATAAATTTTAGCAGTACTTTTAAAAGACACAACTTCCGTACCCAAATTTAAAATCTTTTGCGCAAAGTCTGAAAAGTCTTTCAGAATTGCCTGTTTATCAGGATTATATGAAACTTCTACTGATAACTCTAATACCTCCACCAACGCAGAAAATAGCGAATAAACGATAATCTCATACACTTTGTCAATACTTCTACGTAATCCTGCCTCTGCCCAAAACAACTCAATAAATTCATAAAGTTGAAAATTAGATTTATCATGCAAAGCACAATAATCCAAACCACTTGTCATTTGAGAGAAACGTTCCGAAAATCTCCGATAAATGTAGGCTTCTACCATTCCATTTTTAGCAATATTTTCGTCCCCTAATTGAGAAAGTATCAAGGGTGGGATGGCATTTTCATTAAAAATATCGTCTTGATAACGTGCAGAAGACGTACTCGTTCTACCTAAAAACTGCAAACAAATTACATCTCTCCATTTTTTAGATGGATTTCTGTACGTTTCTAGATTATCAAGTTCGATTATTTTATCTGTGCTTGTGCGATGTTTATATAGGATTTCAGCAATTTGAATGGGTTTGTAAAGATGAACCCTTGCTTTATCTATCAACTTATCCAACGACTTTTTGGCATCATGAATACTCATAATTTGGTTCTAATAAAGTGAGTTGTTTCGTATTTTGTACTATCTTTTTACTGCTTAATGATTTCATCATTTCACCTGCAACTGCTTGAATAACAGGCACTGCTACGCTATTACCTGTTAATTTCCGAATTGCAGTATAGTTCACAACTATTTTAAAATTTTCGGGAAACCCTTGTAATCTTAACATTTCCCTTTCAGATAAACGCCTATTTCCATTAACTAATAAATAATTGTAAGAACCACCTGCTCGTAACGCACACGAAAACGGCAATACAGAAATATTTCCACCTTTATTTTCATGCCAAACAGAGGGATAAAATGGTGTTACTTTTAATCTTGTTTGACGTTTTTCGGCAATATTTTCAGATGCCCATAATTTTTTATCTATCTCATTATCAGGTAATAAAAGTTCTATTAGTGGTTTATATTGACCTAATGATTTAGGGAAATGGAATTCTATATTTTCTTTAAAACCTACAATAATCGTTCTTTCTCGTTTTTGGGGTAAGCCAAAATCTAAAGCATTTAATACTGTATGGTGGACAAAATACCCTAATTCTTTTAATTTTTCTAAAATAACTTTAAATGTTCTTCCATCGTCATGCGTTCTCAACTGTTTAACATTTTCTAATAAAAATGCTTGTGGTTGTTTTATTCTAAGAATTTCCTCTATATTAAAGAATAATGTTCCCCTAGTATCCAAAAAACCTTGCATATTGCCAATAATACTAAAAGGTTGGCAGGGAAAACCAGCCAATAAAATATCATGGTCAGGAATATCTTGCGGATTTATAGTAGTAATATCGCCTTCTGGAATCTCCCCAAAATTAGCTTTATACATCTTTTGAGCATCTTTATCCCATTCAGACGTAAATACATTTTCACACCCCCAATACTCAAACCCTAATCGAATACCTCCTATTCCTGCAAATAAATCTATTGTTCTCATACTTCGGCTTTTATCTATTATTTTTAATAATCAAAAGACAAAGATACTAAAATTATTACTTCATTGTATTCTTTTTCGTTATTTTTCAATAGTGGCACTCAACGACAAAATCTACGCCTGTGCCTGATGCGCTTCGCCTTGCGTTTCGGTTAGCAGGCATGGGCGGAGATGAATATGTTGAGCGATTTTATTCCTATTCTTCTTTGTCAATTTCTTCGCCTTTTGACAAGGCTAAAACTTCTTCATAAGAGAGTTCAGTAATTTCAGCAATATCTGCGATATTTAATCCTTTTCGCAAGCTATTTTTTGCAACTTCAATAAAACCTTGTCTTTTTCCTTTATCTATTGCTGTTTCTGTAACACTCATTTCTATTCTTCGATTCTCAATATGCCTTTTATACGCAATTTGGTCTTCAACTTTCATATTTTCATATCGCAATACTTCTTTTGCTTCTGTCATTCCTTTTGCCGTAAATTCATCTTTTATCTCACTTTTTTTCAGAAAGTACATCCACTCATCAAATGTGTCCATCACTTTCTCCTCTTTAAAACTACCTACTCGCAAAATCACATATTTCGGAAAAATATCCGCTACTGTTTTTATCCCATATTTTACTTTTTGGTGATTCGTAGGATTAAGGATGTCCTTTTTATTCCTGCCCACAAAATTCCCTTCATAATCATAAATATAATCTTTCCCCTGCCCTAATCTGAAATACATAATATTGATAGAATATGCTTTTTTTATTTCCCCATACCGTTGCCCTTCGGCTATATATTCACTAATCAGTTTACACATTCCATACACCATACGATGAAAATAATCATCTTGGTCATCATATTGCACTTCTATCAACATTAATTCCCCTTTTTGCGACTTTACCAAAATATCTACTCTATCAAATTTATCATTTTCATTCTCTTTATTCGATTCACTTTCAAGCAGGTTTTGTATTTTCACATCAAAACCCAATAACTCGCTCAGAAAACCTTCCAGAATAGTAAAGTTTTCTTTATGTCTGAGCAGTTTCTTAATTGCCCAATCAAAACTAATAAATGTACGTTCTGCCATAATTCTCTATATTTTACCACAAATATAGAAATATTTTCACATATTCAAATAAAAATTTTAACTTACTCCATTCTTACCGTTATCATTTCTTTCTTTTTAAAAATAGTATCGCTCAACGATGCTGCTGATGACGTGCCGCCCGTTTCGTTTGGCTTGTGCGTTTGCCTCAGCGGCATGGACAGCAGCACTTTGTTCTGCGTTTATTTTCAAAATTTTGACTTTTGTATTTGCTCCAATTCTGCTTTTTTTAGTTCAACCTTCACATCAAAATCTTTTGTTTTGTATATTACAACCATATTAGGCATTTGTTGGCTTAAGTGTATTGATATCAATGAATTGCCTTGAGTATATTTAGCATACTTATCACCAACACTAGGAATACTTTGTTCTTGTAATGAATATTTACTTTGAAGATACGAATTAACCTTATCAAAATTATTCTTGTTCATATCTATCATAACAAAATCTAAACGGCTATCTTCGGTAAAAATATAAGTTATATTATTCAAACCTTCCATTCCATAAACCTTCCCAGATGATTTATACCTAAGCCCCTCTATAGATTTAACATTGCCTTTGCTTTCAATTAACTCATTCCAACTCATCATAAGCGTCATTTCTCTATCAAATTCCGCAATAGCAGAGTACTTGCTTACACCTATTTTAAGTCCTAATGGTTCGGCATTATTCATATTTTGTGCGATAATTGCTTTCTCTTTTAGTTGCTGTAGCTTTGCTTTTGCCTCTATATGTCCTTCCCTTGCAGCACTTTCATACAAAATTTGAGCCTCTTTTTCATCCTTTCCTACAACTTCGCCCTTATTATACATTTCGGCTAAATTATACTGTGCAAATTGGTTTCCTTGTTTTGCCGCTTTTTCATACCACTTAAAGGCTTCAGCTTGATTTAAAGATACACCTTCTCCTTGATAATACATATAACCTACATAGTTTTGTGCTGTGTTACTGCCCTGTTCTGCTACTTTTAAGTACCATTTAAAGGCTTCCGTTTTATTTATTGGCACACCCTCCCCTTTATAATATAGATGCCCTAAATTGAATTGTGCATCAATATCGCCTTGCATCGCAGATTTATACATCCACTTAAAGGCTTCTGTTAAGTTTTTTGTCATCCAATCACTACCTTCATAATACATCATTGCCATATTGAACTGTTTTAGTGCATCATGTTCTGCTCCTTTTGCGTACCAAACTAAGGCTTCAGTTTCACTTTTAGGAACACCAAAACCATATGAATAAGCATAACCTATATTATCCATTGCATTCAAGTGTCCTTGCACTGCAGCTTTATGATACCACATTAAACCTTCTTCAATATTTTTGAACTCATAATCACTATAAGTATCAGCGTGCATTCCTGCTAAACTATATTGAGCAGGTGCAAACCCAGCATTAGCCGATTTTAAATACCATTTTGCGGCTTCTGTTTTATTTTTAGTAACCCCACTCCCAAAATAGTACATATCTCCGACTTCTTTTTGCAATACTATATCGCCAGTTTCCGCCATTTCTTTTAATTCTGAGAATGCTTTACTGAACCATTTATGCCCTTCTATTTCATTTCTACTAACCTTACCATAAACATACATTTTAGCTAATTGATACTGTTTTATAGCATCGCCACTTTCTGCGCCAGCCTTTATAAAAGGAAAGGCTTGGGCGCACCATTTTGCCTCCTCATCATATTCAATTATTCCCAATGCCTCCATATAGGAATGCCCAATAGCATACTGGGCATCGATATTGCCTTGCTCTGCGGCTTTACGCAACCATTTAGCCGCTTCATACCTATCTTGTTTTACTCCTTGGCAAGCTGAGTACATAAAACCTAACCAACATTGAGCTGTAGAATTACCTTCTTGCGCAGCTTTGAGTAAAGGTTCAACTGCTAAAGCATAGTTTTTAGATGGACAGATTGAGTCAAAATATGCTTTGGGAGGAGTTTGTGCAACAGTAAATGTACTAACAAATTGAAAGATAAACACAATAAAAAAACTTATTCTTGACATATTTTTTGCTATTATTAGTGAACTATGTTAATTTATTTTATATCGCAGAACGACACGCATTTACGAATTTTGGGCGGAGTTTCGGTTTGTGCTTCGGTTCGCCCAAATTTTCGGAAATGCAAATGTTGAGTGCCTTTTATTTTTCATTCAATTTTGTAATACGTTTTTCTGCATGAGTATTGCCTAATTTTAGCGATTTTTCAAAAAACTTTTCTGCAATAGAATTATCTTTTTCTATTTCAGTAGAGTCATCTCTTGTAAATAAATCGCCTATGCAATAATAAGCCCAGTGTAATTCAAAACGTGTCGCTTTTGTATAAAATTCTAACGCTTTTGTATAGTTTTTTTTTATTCCTAATCCATCTCTATACAAATCTCCGATTTTAATATAAGCCCAACCAACTCCCATTGGGGCAGCTTTTCTAAAATAATCCATTGCTTTCTGGTATTCTTTTCTTTGGCAATAAATTACGCCAAGTTTATAGTGTCCCCACTCAAAATTACCTTCAGACGATTTTTTATAAAGATTATATGCTATATCTTCATTACGAATTGTTCCTAAACCTTCTTGATATAGAAAACCTAAAATTTCGTAAGTATGTGGAGTAAAATATTGTGTGTCTTTATATTTATCAAGAACTTTAAATATTTTTTCATACATATCCAATCTACTTTCTCGTTCTAAATCCTTTATTGCCAAATATTCTTGTTTTGCATTTTCAACCGCAGTTTGATGATAAGATTCATTGGGCAATTCGTCTATCACTGAAAGCAATGAATTATTAATCCTTGCTAATTCCGAAACGGCTTCTGGCATTCCTGTTATTCCTAGTCTTTCCCGTTCTTTTAAATTATGGTATTGCGCAGATAAAACAATAACATGATTACGAAGACTTCCCTCATCAAATAAGATGTTTTGTATTTGTTCGATTGCTTCTTTTGTGCAATTCGTACTTATCAAAGTTCTAATTTTAAGTTTTGACATAACTTATTACGTTATTTTAAATTATATTGTTATTGAAATTATTGAAGTAAGCGATTTTTATTTTCAAGTATTACACGTCGTTTAGCGTCCAAAAGTTGATTCGTCATTCGTAAAATTCCTGCTTTTTCTGCAAAATTGTTAGAAAAGGTTTTGCGAAGTGATAACGAAGCTAAAACCTTTTCTAACAATTTTGTTTACACACAGTTTTACGATTTCTGCTTTAACTTATGGCACTCAACGACACGCACTCACGCAGCCGCTACCTGCGTTTAGCCTTGAGCGTTGGGTTTAGGTGGCGGTTGGCGGGAGTTTTTTCTTATTTTTGATAATATTTTTGTCCTAATGTATATGAAACACTTAGATTAATTCGTCCTTCTTCTACAACATTATAATAGCCTACTGCACCATTCTTAACTAAATTTGGCTTCCCCCCAATAGGGAACATTCCTCTAAGTTCTATATTAAACCAGTGAATAGGCATACCTACAAATGCTGTTATAAAATATTTAGGACCTGAACGAGTAGTAATTGAATAGTAAGGAACCCCACCAACTATACTAATGGTATCAACCTTAGGTCTATACACATAATAAGGAGATATTCTGGCTACACCTGCCCCTAAATCTATAGCTTGATTTATTTCTTTTCCTATCAAAAAGCGTTTGTATATTTCAAAAGCTGTCAATTCATAATGATTAGTTTTAGGAATATTTATATTAAATGTTTGACTAATATAGGTATTTTGAGCTTGAGAAAGGTATAACCACTCCTCTGTCCTTAATCTTAATCCTAACTTCCACTTGGATTGATACATTTTTAGGGCTAGTTGTCCCCCCAACAAGGCTTTATCAGCATCTCTTAAAGAAACGTTAGATATTGTGAATCCAATATCTGCTAAATAATATATTTTCTTGTTTTTAGGGGTGTCTTGAGAAAAAGCAGAGTAACTAAAATAAAACATAATGCAAAGCAATAATTCTTTTAACATTTTAAATTATAGTTTATTTGTGGATAATATTATCTTATTACAAAGTTACAAATATTACCACACCATCCAAATATAAATTGTAATTTATACTTAGATGGCATGAATTAATACAAATAATATTAAGGTCTTATTAATTGGATAACATCACTATTACAATTCGATATATTTGGCTCATAACATGTTGGTGCAATTTGTGTCGACATTTGGCAAGAAGTACAAAGTTGAACACTATCATTTGAGGCTAAAAACAAATCTCGGCTGGGAAATAAGCTACCATTTGCATCTGTGTAGCTTATTATATCACTATAATAGGTGTCTAGTGAGCCGAATTTTGCTCTAAAACTATGACTTGCACTAAATCCGCTTATCCCGCCAGGGAAATATATTTTTTGAGCAATACCAGCATACCAGTCATATTCAAACAATGTAATTATTACAAATAGTTTATCCGATTCCCACGCAGATAACATAAATTCATGAACTTCTACTTCTTCTTGATTTGTAATTTTACATTTAGGTATATTACAAACTTTAAAACCTTTGGGCAAAGGCTCATCATCATCTTGACTAAGTGTGTTAGGGTCATAAGGATCCGCAAAAATAGTTAGTTGATAATGTAGTTCAGAGTGGAATCCGTCTAATGCTCCTTCATGTCCGTTCACTAGTCTAATGTTTCTAATCATTGCTGTTCTATCTCCCGTTTGGTTTTGAATGGCAGGTCCACGTCTCGCATTATCATCATTGTTCGCTCCTCCCGAATTAGCCCCCCCTCCATTATAGCCACCACCTAATGCGCCTCCACAAGGATCGTTAATCTGTTCTATACTAATAGACGTAAATATTACGACAGGAACTGATGTTACTGCATCATGCTCACTTACAGATATTTGGCTTATTGAAGTACCACTTCCTTTTATCCATGCCTTGATAATATCACCATTCTTACCTTCAACTTCATCATAACCAACACCTGGTGCAGCTAATATTGGTACTGTAGTATTTTGATATAATTCATGATTTGGAAAATGTATAGAAGGTGCATATTGAATATTGTTCACTTTAAACATACTCAAAAGTTCTGTAACATGGTCTTCTCCACGAGTTAAATTTGAATAGTATTTTTCAAGTGTGAGATTCATTTGAGTCTTAATGGTAGATGTACTTCCCCCTGCTTGAATCGTGCGTTCCAAAAATACAGGAGTAATAGGTCCATCATCACATGGACCTACAAGTGCAGGCAAATCCGTTGAAACAAAACTGGGATTTTCTAACAAATCAACAAAGCTTTTTGATAGTACAACAAGAACACTATCGAATTCTTGTTCTGTAATGGATTCAGATTCCCGTAGATAAATAGGTACGACTTTTTCTGGAAAGGGTTCTTGCTGTTTTTTACCACAGCCAGAAATTTGAAATGTTGCAAGACCAGCAATGGTGGTTATCAGCAACATAAAGAAAAATTGATTTAACTTGTTCATAGTAATAAATAAATTAATGGTTTGAAATATAAAAAATTATTGAAAACAAAGTATTTTTTTATAATAGCACTCAACGACACGCATTTACGAATTTTGGGCGGAGTTTCGGTTTGTGCTTCGGTTCGCCCAAATTTTCGGAAATGCAAATGTTGAGTGCCTTTTTATTCATCTTCTTCCTCAACTCCGTTTCTTTTGAGCAATTCAGCCCATTTTTCTAAGTAGAAATTTTTGATTTCGGTAGAATTTTTAGCATCTACTATCAAATTTTTAGTATATACTTTTACAAACTCGTTATAATCATCAATAAAGCGCAAGTAATATTTCAGCGTTGTAATAATACCATTAGCAATAATATCAATTCCTTACGTTTTTTTGAGTTCTAAAATGTATTCAATTACCTCTTTTTCGGTCTCTGGGTTAGCAAAACCATTTTGAAAAGTCGTTAAAATATAATGACGGTCTATCTTAATATTCTTTGTCTTTTTGGCAATATCAAAAATTAAATATTTGTCAATGGGAATATTATGCTTGATTTCTACAACCTCAAAAGGTTGATTTTCAAGTGTGTATATTTCAATATCGCCAAATCCATGTTTATCTGATGAGGTATGTACTTGTAAAGGAACTAATTGCTTGCCTTTATGCCTGTCAAATTTGGACAGCAAAATTTCATAAATAGAATAAATAGCTACAACAGGCAGACGAGAACTTAGTTTACTTTCAAAATGTTCTTGCAACATTTTGATTATCAAATGAATATTTAAAACATCTAAACTTTCTGTTTGCAAATTTGTACTTTGAAAAAGAGCTTCTTCCGCTTCAGAGAGTTCAATCAATTTTGCAAAAAGGTAATTCAAATATTCTTTGGGACTAATCTTAAATTTTTCGATTTGTTCAAAAATATTTAAAAAACTTTCTTTCAACTTTTTATCCCTAATTTTCAATTCTTCCCCTTCCTCCTTAGTCCACTTTATACGTTCCCTTGTTGCTAAAGTCAAAAAAGAACTTTCCTTATTTGCATATTTTGGGAAATTATCCTTGAAAAAAGGGGAAATTACTTGAGTATCTAATACCCTTGCCGAATAACCATTTTCAAAATCCGTTCTATGTAAACGAACATCTTGTGTTGGTTCGTGTACTTTCTTCACCAAACTTGTCACTAAAGCCGAAACTAAAGACTTATTGCTACCAATTTTTTCAATCATCACATCAATATCTGTTGTGATAATTTCAGAAACAGTAGATAAATCCAAATTTTGAGCTGCTTGATATGCTTCTGCTAAAATCGCTTTCTCATTCATAAAAATAATTCTTGCGTAAAAGTTACTTGATTTAATCGTTCATTTGTCAAATTCACATAGTCGGCATTGATTTCAATCCCCAAATACTTTCGGTTTAGATTTTTAGCTGCTACGCAAGTAGTCCCACTTCCACAAAAGGGGTCTAACACCAAATCATTTTCCCTGCTTAACAATTTTATAAGTTCCTGCACAATATACAAAGGATAAACAGCAGGGTGAGCATTATCTTTTGTCATTTCTACAGGGCTTTCTATCAAATCTTTTTTTAAGCGATTGCCTAAAATTTTGATAATAGTAAAGCCATTATTTCTAATTTGATTATTTCTACCTCCTTCCATTCCACCGTATGCTTCCTTACGAATTCCTTTTATTTTCATTCTAAAACTATCTATTTCGCCATTTCGCACAGAAATAATTGCATCTTGCAAAGATTTCCGAGCATTTTCTTTTTGCGCTATTGTCAAATCCGAATTTTCTATCAATTCAAAATATTGTTTTCCTAGTTTTTCGGAGGGTTTATTTTTTCCAATTTTATTTATATCATCTAAATGTTTCAAATAATTATCCAAGTCAAAATGATAATGCTTAGACTTCGCAAAAATAAAAAAAGGTTCTGTAGCTTGTATCAATTTTCGTTTGTCTTGTCGAGGCGTAGGATTCAATTTTGACCAAGTAATTTGGTTAATCAAAAAAACGGACTTATTTTCTATTAGACTTACTTTTCATTGAAAATCAGCAATTTATTTTTGAATTACTTTTAAAGTTAGCCAATCCAGGACAAATCCAAATTTCTTCTTGAATTTTGTTTTTATTTGCACTTCTATTTTCATTTCGTAA